>PYEQ01000024.1 GCA_003017785.1 filamentous cyanobacterium CCP5
TTTATGAACAAGTGCAGCCCTATTTAGCGGGAGCCTACGACTTAAATGAAGCGTTTAAACCACAGCCTAAGGCACGACATACACCAGGTCAAACTTCACGACTGAGCAAAATTCTCAAAAAAATCAAACGAAAATTTAGCCAGATCACTCCGACGACTACACCGACACAAACTCCCCTGGCAGAATTTGTGGCTAAAGCCAACATTGATTTTCTTTATCCCATCATCTACTACAACTTTGACCCTAGCATTCTGCCTCTCCCCTGTGCTTGGGCTGGGTGGATTCCTGATTTTCAGCACAAATATTTAACCCATTTCTTTAGCGATCAAGAGATTGCCAAGCGCGATCGCGGCATTCAACTGCTCGCCGAGGCTGCTCCTAAGATGGTTTTCAGCAGTGCCAGCGCCGTTCAAGATTATGAACGGTTTTATCCTGCCTATGTCCACAAAGCAAATGTATTATCGTTCAGGACTATTCCCAGTGCAGACTGGTATAGTGCTGCCCCGTTGGCTGTCCAAAAGCAATATAGCTTGCCCGATCGATTTTTTATTATTTGTAACCAATTTTGGCAACATAAGAATCATTTACTGGTCTTTGAAGCCCTGGCCCTGCTCAAAGCGCGATCCATTTTCCCAACGGTGGTTTGCACAGGCAAGTTAGCTGATAGAAATAATCCCGACTATATCCAGCAGATTTACCGAAAAATTGAGGATTCAGGCTTAGCCGATCAAGTCCATTTGCTCGGTTTAATTCCTCGCCTTGATCAAATTCAACTGATTCGCCGTTCCTTGGCGTTAATTCAACCCTCTCTCTTTGAAGGATGGAGTACCTCCATTGAGGATGCCAGGGTTTTGGGCAAGCCGATGGTCCTATCTGACTTTCCCGTTCATCTGGAGCAAAATCCTCCCAATACTACATTTTTTCAACGTCAGAATGCCGAAGATCTGGCTCATACCCTGGAAAATTACTGGAAAAAATGCGTCCCCGGTCCCAGCTTACTCCTGGAAGATGTGGCCAAAGAAAATAATGCTCAAGAAGTTAAAGCTTTTGCCCTACGATTTTTAGATATAGCACGATCTCCGATATAAACCTGCTAATTTCGGTTATGCAAGAAACTGGAGCACAGATCTCAAAGAACTATGCTTTTGTCCACAAGGGCAGGTCCAATTTAGGCAATTGAAATTATTCTTCTTTTATCCATAGTATTGAATCCGGTAGAGATGAGAGTATGCCTTTTGGACCATAGCCAAAGCGTTGAGCAATAACAGAATGGTGTTTCCATAGAGATTTATGTTCGTCTTTTGCCATTTGTTTAAGCCAACCATGGGCTGTCCCATCAGGATACCTTTCAGCGTTGCGGGTCTTTTCTTGGGCAAGAAAATTCACGATGGTTGGGGGGGCTGAAAATCCCAGAAATCTTCCGATTTTGGTAGCTTCCTTTAATTCGTTAAGATGAAGATCCTCATAACGCAAGATAAGTTTTTCAATGGGGGCAATCATCCAAGCTTTGTGGTAAGCAGACCAGCTTCCTGCAGAGGCATTCCCTTGAATCACTTGTTCTAAGCAGATTTCTTTTTTCTGTTCTCTAAGTAATCGGTGGTAAGAAACAATTGCTGCGCCAGGATGCCTCACAATTTGAATGGAACGTTCGCCAACAAAGTATTGATTCTCAGGAAGTTTGTGGGTTTTGATCAGAAACAGCTCTTGACTTTCCGCCAGTTGTTTACGCAAAGCCAAAGTCAAAGGGATACCAGGCAGTAACATTGACCGTGTCTCTCCGGGACCTGGTGTGTAGATTGCAAAGCCCGACTCCGAGCTCAATCGAAAATTGAATTCTGGGTATGCTGCTCGATAGGGTTCGAGATCTCCCACTGGGCCATCATGGGTTGGAACCACTTTCCAGTTCTTGGTGATGAGTGTACGTATCCAGGAATGACCACAGCGAGGATACGATGCCAGGTGAATGAGCATATCTTAAAATCTAATACAACAAAATGATTACTTTCAATTAACTAAGGCTTGCTAAAAAAGTCTAAGATCCTGTCTATACAACGATTTTAGCTCTAAAGGCTACATTTAAGTGCAAGGCGAATCAACAGAATTTTAGGAAAAATCAATGGTTTCAGCGATTTCGACCTTGCACCAGTTTTTTGAAAAACTGGTCAAAACCCTTGCTGACAAAGCATTTATTACTTTTTCAGTAGCCCCTAACTAAATCCAACGTTTCGAGATTTTTCCTTGACAGAGACTGTTACGCTGGGCAAGATTTTACATCGTTAAATGTTTTTGAATTGCTGATCTTTAATGTTTATTTTACAATCTTTGATAACTTCTTTATATAAGCACCATCCTTATAGCTGGTTCAATGTTCATTTCATGATCTTTGACTAGATTTTACTTGATTTTTTCTGATCAAGGTTTATAGATTAAGTAGAAATTGGGTCCTCGTAAATAGCGTGTATGTATTTTTGGGTATCCCAGCTCTCTACCTTTTGATGATGCGCTTATATCCTATGGTGATGAATAATAAAAGTCTTGCCTCAACTTTTTTTGCAGTAGCGGGTGCCGCTTCTACTATTCTGCTTGCCCCTACAGCAGCGGAGGCTATACAGATTGACTTGTCCACTGGTGAGACGTATGACGTAACGGCCTTTTTTGGTAGCCTGTCCGATTTTAGACAAACAGATTATATTGGGCAGCCGTAGTGGGGTAGTAGCGCGTTGGCCGAGGAAGCTGCAAGCCTAGTTATTCCCCAGATATTCATAGGTCCATTATTTTATTTTGAAGATTCTGATGGTCAGGCTCAAGTTTGGTATTACAACCGGGATGGGGCTGGATTGACTAGAGGGGATGTTATGTTTGACAATCCTCGGAAGTTTAGTTGGGCGGTAGCTGAGTTAATTCCTGAACCGACGCCGACGCCGACGCCGACGCCGACCCCAACCCCGACGCCGATGCCAACACCAACGCCCGTACCAGCTTCAGTTCCTGAGCCTGGTACGGTAGGTAGCATACTGCTTGGCAGCTTAGCTGCATTCCGTGCCCTTCGGAAGAAAGATTCATAGTTTGAGTTCTGATTTTCCTTAAGGTGTGATAAGACTTCCCTATGGCATTTTTTTACCATAGGGAAGTCTTAAGCCATGATCTTAGACACTGGGAGGATAAGCTTTTTGGCAGCTGATCATTTCAAGATGTCAGCCAGGTCCGCTCAGCAGTCTGGGTTGGATCACTGTGGTCTACAAAAATGCGTCCGCTAGGATTGGGTTTGTAGGGGTTGTAAAAAACATCACGCCAGCGATCGGCATAGGCTTTACGATCGTGATCGAATACCGCATTATTAGTTTGCCGAACCGCTTCTTCTGCATCATAGTAATGTTCTACGTAGGCTCCAGGTGCATCGACAACCTCATAACCGACCTGCCACATTTTTAGGCAAAGGTCGCCATCGGCTTTGTAAAAGATATAGCGCTGTTCATCAGCCCAGCCGACTGCGGCTAGTGCTGAACGGAGATACAGGCCATGATTGACAATCAGCTTGTCTCCGATAGTTTTCTGCACATAGTATTCCTTTTCCTCGGGCCAGTTACGGAAGTAAAAGGCCACAGCCCCAATCTTACGTTGAGAAGTGGTGAGTTCAGTAAATCTTGCCACTCCACGTTCCACAGCTTGAGGTAGAAGCAGACAATCATCACTCAGCATCAGCACATACTTACCCTGGGCCACCTTAAAACCAAGATTCATAAAGTAGCCCCAGCTCCGCCGCTTGATCGGATTGCCCTGAAATTCGCCGCGATTATGCTGCACGATGGTCACGATATCCTTTTGCTCAATCAACCAAGACAGTGCACCATCCGCTGAGCCACCATCAATCACAATGATTTCGTAGTCGAAATTCTGGCAGTTTTCCCGGACGCTCTGGATTGTCTTTTGTAGTAAAACATTACGATTGTAGCTGCCAATCACTACAGACAGCTCTCGCTGAGGTTCGTCTGAGGTGGCTATCTTAATGCTATGACTCAATCTAAGGCGCTTTTGTAAATTCCAGACAGGCCACAGTCCTTGCCGCAGCCACCCGATCAGGGGCAGGCTCTTTAGCTGAGTGGACATCGAAGTATTCGCAATTGACGCCAGCTTTAGCATCAGATACAACCCATCCCGTTGGCAAGTATTAGCTTCTCCACCTCTACATCAATCTCATTCTGCTCGCTGCTGCTTTTCTGGGGTATACTCAGCATTTTCCAAACTGGACAGCATCGTCGCAGGCTCAAATTGCTCGACACTTACCCCATCCCTATACACAATTAAACAGGTATTGCGAATCCGAAATACGGGTCTTTCGGCTGAAAACTCTTGAATGTAGCGATAGACGCCGGGAGACTTGGCAGCGTAATCATGCCACACAATGGTGCCACCCGGTTTGAGCATCTCTAAGGCCTTGATGGTGTCGTTCTTGACGCCTTCGTAGGAATGGTCGGCATCGATAAAGACATAGTCCATAGAGTGAGCAAACTCAGTGGTTTCAAACTGGGTGGAATCGGCAAAGAGCTGATGGACTCGATCTTTGTAAGGCGATGCTTTGATAAACGAACCGATGTAAGGGGCATAGCGGGGGTCTTGATCTGGTGGTAGGTTCAGGGTGTAAACCGAAACATCTGGCGCGATCGCAGCTAGCCCGCAAGTGGTTTGTCCTCGATAAGTCCCAAACTCAAAGATGCGCTTAGCGCCCATGACGGTTGCGATCGCACAGACATAAAGCATATCTACTTGATTGGGATGATGGGACTCTTCATGAATGACACCTACAGGGACTTGCACATTTTTAATATCGGGAAATAGCTCGTTTAGGTACAGCTCTCGAATGTTGCTCTGGTCTTGGGCCTGTTGCAAGATTAGCTGATCGCCCCAAAGTCTCAAAGCCTTATAAAAGGAACTTGAAAGCTCATTTTTTTCTAGTAATTTCTGATTATGGATATGAAATTCTTCAGGTTGATTGCTGAGCCATTGTGCAGTTTGAATTAACAGCGATAGGTTTGGTTTTGACTGCCCAATTCTCAGAAGAGATTCAAAATATGGAGCATATTCTGGATGAATAGTTTTTAGTTCTAAAAACATTAATGCCAGTATTTTGTTACTGGTTTCTTGACTCACTTGATTCAATAATGTTTTGAGTTCTTTATCCTCATTGAGAGCAATGACTAAATGATGCAAATCTGGATTATTCTTTATCAATTTTATTGTCGTCAACCACTTTAAAATTGACTGACTACCTGCATGACTATTGACTTGAGTTGACGACATACACGCTCCTTTGCAAGTATAAAGCCTCTTTATCCTTGTCTTAAACTTTGCTTGTGGCAAAAATCAGCAATCATTAGGGAAAATCCTAAGATCTATAAATCTACGTTGCAATAGCTAGAATACACCTTCTTAAAGCTTAATTTATGACAAGCAGAGTTGAATCTCTCAGAAAATATGTAAAATAGCGATAAATCAACTTAGCCAATTGGGATCCCTCACTGAAGCTAACGGAATATCTGAAAGCTGAACCGGTACGCTCTGCTGAATCTCTCCACGATAAAAAATGTAGTTATATAAACTCTTAAATAGCTGATGTTTTTCTTTTGGAAAAAAACCTTTTTGATGCAAGAGATCTATAATGTCTTGCGCCTCCTTAGATAAATCTTCATTGATTTCTATCAGAATAGAGCGTAAATTTTGATGGGATAAAACTTTGTCGGCTCCAAGTAGAATGTCGTATTCAAGACCATCTACGTCTAGTTTAATCAGGCTAGGAAATTGTGTCCCTTTGATTCTACAGACGTCATTTAAAGATAAACCAATCATACCTAGCGAAAGCTGGGGTAGAAATTTATCAGCTTTATAATCTATAGTTCGAGAAAAAGAGTGGAGTGCTCCACCCTCTTCTAGATTCTGATAGTGTAAATAGTTGAGTTCCGTTTGCTGACACAAAGAGACTTGAAGGGGAATGATATCTGTTTCAAAATGATTGAAGACGATATTCTTGCATAACTGACTGAAATTTAGATAATTGGGCTCAAATGCATATACAGCACCCTGACCCTTCAAAAAATAGGATGCGATTAATGTATATGCCCCAACATTAGCGCCAATATCGTAAAAGACATCACCCGATTTTAATTCTGAACGTAACCACTCAACTGTCATGGGTTCTTTGCTACATGACTTTAGCCGGGCAATACGCTCAATATCTGACGTTGTATAGATATAAATGGGATGATCAGGAAAGTCAATCCTGCCAATTGTAGTGAGTTCCTTTAATAGCTGATTTCTGTCAGGAAAACTTAGGTTTTCAACAATAGATAAGATAAAATCCTTGATATTTTCAGATTCCCATGCTTCTAAAGCGGTTAAAATCTCTTCTTTTTGTTCTGTATTTGATAATTTTTTAAGGTGTGATCTGCATTGCTTAAACAATAAATTCTGAATGATGGTCTTGCTAAACATAATAACTAAAGTGCTAGGAAACTAAATAAATTTATTATTCTGAGATATGAATCCAGTCAAAGTCTACGCACAGTTGACCATATGACTTAAGCGGCAATTTCCCTGTACCGTAGTAGTCTCCTTCTACCACTAATAGATTATAAGCCTCACTGACTTTGTCTACTAGTTGTCTATTGACTAAAAGAGAAATGGTAATTCCATATATGCCAGGGATTAAAGGAAGCCGAGGTACTTTGCAAAGAAAAGTTCCACTTGCTTCAAGTTGAGTTAAATCAATGGGTAAAATTTCGCTAGGTAGTCCAAATAAACGCTGTTTATGCTCAGTTTCAACCCTAATGCAAGCATACACGTCGAAAGTGGGGGAGCTTAATGGGGTTAAGCACTTGTATTTTAGAGCAAAATATATATCCTGACCTGTGGCTACTGATTTAATTGGTTGGCGTTGGGCATCTAAAATTTCAATATCTGTAAATTGGACAATTCCAGTCCCCGTGCGGTCAGAGCGCTGTGCCAGTTTAACGGCAATATCTTGATAGGGTAGCTGTTCTTCTTGATAGAGTTGAACGCCGTCGGTGGCTGCACCGTCAAATCGAATTTCACCGTGGTCCAACCAGATAACGCGATCGCAAAATTGGATAATATGACCAATGCTATGAGATACGAATAAAATCGTTCGCCCCGAGGAAGTCAACCCCTCAACCCGTTGCAGACATTTTTTCTGAAAGGCAATATCCCCAACGGCTAAAACTTCATCTAGCAGCAAAATATCGGGATCTAAATGGGCAGCCACTGAAAAGGCTAACCGCACCCGCATCCCACTGGAGTAGTGCTTAACCGGGGTATCCAGAAATGTGCCAACTCCCGAAAAGTTTACGATGTCTTGAAAGATCTGATCGACTTCTGGCCGACTGAGTCCATGCAGTGAGGCATTGAGATAGATATTTTCTCGACCCGAAAGGTTATTGTTAAAGCCAGTTCCTACCTCTAGCAGTGACGTAACGCGACCACGAATGATGGCTTCCCCAGTAGTCGGGTAAACCAGTCTGGATAGGATCTTGAGCAGGGTTGACTTCCCGGCCCCATTCTGACCAATAATGCCGACGCGCTCACCTTGATAGATGTCGAAGTTAATGTCCTTTAAGGCCCAAAAGAACTTATCTTTTGCAGGCTCTGATGCAACCTTTCCATAAATGGCTCGTTTTGCCAGATTTTTGAGGCGGTGTTTTGCGATCGCAAAGACATCCTGGTGTTGATGTTCCAGGAGATACTGTTTGGAAAGATGTTTGACTGAAATGACCGGTTCAATCATTAGAGTTTATCAACCAGGTAAATCTCTGTGCGCTGGTAAATAACTAAGCCGCCAAAGACTAGCATGAGCGTTGCAATCATGGCATAAACAAATGCCAAAGTAGGAAAGGGATAAGCCTCAAAAAAAACCGCTCTGAAGGCAATCAGCAGTCCTGCCATAGGATTTGCATAATAGGCAACTCGCGCAGATTCCGGGATTAATCCAGGGGCAAACAGAACCGGAGACACGTAGAATCCTATATAGAGAATTTGACCTAGCAACTTGTCGAAATCCATGCTGTTGAGGGAAAGGACTGCAAACATAGTGCCTGTTGCTAAAGCTAATAATCCAACTCCCAGCATTACCACGGGGAGCAGAATAATCTGCCATCCTGGAATTATATTTTGCCAGATCATCATCACCACTAGGGGAATAATGGCAATCCCTAAACCGTATAGGCACGCTAACGGAGGTACTAGAAAATTGATAATTCTGGGATAATATATCTTCGTGATTAGACTGGCATTTTTCTGAATAGAGCGAGAAGTAAGCGAAGTCGCTTCAACGAAATAAAACCACAGGATCAAACCACTATAGACATAAAGCATATAGGGAATAGGTACATGCAAATTTGCTCCGGAAAACCGTTTGAATAGGGCAAACAGTGTCACCATGAGTAATGGCCTGACAGTAACCCAGGCTACACCTAGGTACATTGACTGAAACTGCAACTTAATATCTCGCCTAGTCAAGCTCCAGAATAAACTCCGGTACAGATACAGTTCTCGAAAGCTCTGCCAGAAGGAACCAGTAATAGGGCGGATGATCATCTCCGTCGGCTGTTTTTGCCCCGCATCTTTTGGCATTTTTCGGTGGTTGGCTGGCTTCGGTGTCATATTCTAAGAGGCACTTGCTCGTACTGTCTGCTGGGTACATATTTATTAAGCATGCGCCCTCGGCTTGCTAAACAATGAGATAGAGCATCCACCATTCTAAACTCTAGCCAACCAAAAAATTAAGCTGACACTTCACCAGTAGACTCTGCCGACCCACTAGCAAATGGCATCTTAACTCGACTTTAGCCATTTGGGACGGGTTACGACACACAAAAGTGAGGAGAGATAAATCTCAATCCGCCTCGTTCTGATGTATTTGTACTCACTGCCTGGGAGCGTATCCTGCACTTCACGTATACCGCTATCTTTGGTGCTGCCCGACTCAGGCTCATAAAAGACTATCGTTGTTCCACAGAACCTATCTAAGCGCCCCACCCAAGGGACGCTCAAACCTTTGGTAGCCGGCTACTATCGATCTCAATAAGCATGCTTACAACATTCCATCCCTAAATAGGCAGTCGCTCGGTATCATACCAGCAAAACTTATACCGGGTTAGTAGGGCTTCGGAAAAAGCTACCTCCCCAATCTTCCTTGTATACTGACCGTGCCGCCGCCTCCACTCATGCCTAGGTTCGCCAATGCTGACAGCACCGCCAAAGATCATATATGCCTACAACCAATCAATGGTATAGCCGTGATGAAAGTCGTTTTCGAAGCAACGTCTGTTAAAGATAAGCCGAGCGGAGTGGGACACTATGTGCTAAATATGTTAGATGCTTTGTATGCCCTTCAACAGCCAGAGTCTTTTTATTTATCAGGCGTTTCCTATTATCCTGGTCTTCGAGATTGGCTTTTAGGAAACTGGGCAGTTCCTAGTTTATTGCATAAGTATTCTAGAGTTCTTTTTTTACCCTTACCAGTTAGAATTCTGGGCATACTATCCAAAATCCCAAACAATCCAATTCTGGAAAAATTAGAGAGCAAATTTGATTCTCCTGATATTTATCATGGGACTAATTTTGCTGTATATCCTTGTCGCCATAGCAAGCGAGTAATGAACATTTATGATCTATCCTTTATACGCCATCCAAACTACGTGACATCAGTGGTGCGAACTTATAACCATCGAGTTCGGCAGTGTATACAGTGGACCGATCTGGTGATCACAAATGCAGAAAGCTCTAAGCAGGAAATCGTAGAATATTTAGGTGTATCTCCCGATCACATACGGGTAACTCCATTAGCAAGTCGCTACAGCGGTATTTCCTTAGATATTGACAAGCTAAAGAGGCCATCTCAGCTAGGAGAAAGTCCATATATACTGCTGGTAAGTACCTTGGAGCCTCGCAAGAATGTGCTCACTTTAATTCAAGCTTTTGAGCAGCTGAAATCGACGCAAAAAATAGAGCATCAGTTAATCCTAATCGGCCAGAAAGGGTGGCAGTTTGAGCCCATTCTTAAGGCGATTGAAGAGTCACCATGGAAGTCTCACATTCATCATCTTGGCTATTTGTCAGATCACGAGGTTGCTGCCAGTTATGTCTACGCTGATGTCTTTGCTTATCCTTCTTTCTACGAGGGGTTTGGACTACCAGTGCTAGAAGCGATGGCTTTGGGTTGTCCTGTAGTTACCTCTAATCAGTCTTCTTTGCCAGAGGTGGCGGGGGATGCCGCACTTTTGGTAAATCCCTCAGATGCCGAGGAACTTGCTGACGGCCTGTATCGGGTAATTAGCGATCGCTCTCTCCGCCAAACCCTCATTGATCGTGGTAAAGCCAGGGCTGCTACCTATTCATGGCAGCGCACCGCCCAAGAAACTTTAGCCGCATATCGATCCATACTGTGAGTCCCTCATTGAGTTCCCTACTTGTCAACTTATCGGTCGTCATGGAGCGGCCTACAGGTATCAGCACATATGCGCTGAATCTGCTGCCACAGTTGAGAAACCTCAACCCTATCCTACTTAGCACCACTAGTCACGATCACTATCAACACTTGAAGATCCCTGGTGACATGACTCCTGAACAAGGAGGGCGGGGACATCTCAAGCGTCTGCTTTGGTTACAAACCCAACTTCCCACCCTTTATCGACAAACTAAAAGCACGTTACTGTTCTCGCCTTTGCCAGAAATGCCTTTGTTTCAATCTTGTCGAACAGTTGTCACTGTCCATGATTTAATTCCGTTACGTCTTTCTCCAGGTATTTCACCACTTGTACCTTATTTTCGCTACTACATTCCTGCTGTATTACGGCAGGCCGAACACATATTGTGTGACTCCGAGGCAACAGCCCAAGACGTAATTCGATTTTGCCAAATACCTGCCAGAAAAATGACCGTGGTACCTCTCGCCCACGATGACCAACATTTTTATCCCTTAGACTTGCCCAGGAAAAACTATTTCCTGCACGTCGGGCGCCATGCCCCCTATAAAAACCTTCAACGTCTGATTAGTGCTTTTCGCTCTGTTGCTCAAGTCAGCGATGTCGAACTCTGGATTGCTGGTCCCGATGACCCTCGATATACGCCTCAGTATCGGCAGCAAATCCAGGCCTTAGGACTATCAGATCGGATTCGGTTCATCGGTTATGTCAGCTACGGGCAGTTTCCGACTTTAATTAATCAAGCGATCGCCGTTGTTATGCCTAGCCTATGGGAAGGGTTTGGGCTACCTGCATTAGAGGCTATGGCTTGTGGTACTCCAGTAATTGCCTCAAACACTGGCTCTTTACCCGAGGTGACTGGGGAGGCAGCCCTAACAGTTGATCCCTATTCTGAGCAAGAAATTGCCGCTGCTATACAGGCAGTCTGTCAAGACACAAAACTATGGCAGCAGCTCCGCAAAGCTGGCGTAGAACAATCAAGGCACTTTAGCTGGGAGAAAACGGGTCAGGCTACTGCTAGGGTGCTAGAAAAACTGCTTTAGATACCCTCTAATCAGATAAAGGCAAATGCGGTTTAGTAAACGTGAATCAGGATGTTCCCTACTTGATAGCCTCTAACACAAAGGTAGCGATCGCCCATGAGTGGCTAACCTCCCATGCTGGCTCTGAGAAGGTGGTCGAGCAAATGCTGGCCGTTTTCCCAGAGGCTGACCTGTTCAGCCTAGTCGATTTTTTGCCTCCTGAATTGCGCCCATTTATCCGCAACAAGCAAGTTAGCACTTCTTTTATCCAAAGACTGCCCTTTGCTAAAAAGCACTTTCGCCAGTACCTGCCGCTGATGCCTCTGGCAATTGAACAGTTTGACCTTTCCGCCTACGACTTGGTGATTTCTAGCAATCACGCCGTGGCTAAGGGGGTGCTAACTGGACCAGACCAGCTGCACATCAGTTACGTCCATACTCCAGTACGTTACGCTTGGGAGCTACAGCATCAGTATCTTCAGCAGGCAGGGCTAGTATCAGGTTTGAAGGGGGCCATGACCCGAAGCATTTTGCACTATCTGCGGCTGTGGGATCTGGCGGCGGCCAATCGAGTGGACTGCTTCGTAGCCAACTCCCGCTTTATTGCTCGGCGGATATGGAAAACCTATCGACGACCGGCACAGGTAATCTATCCGCCAGTGGCAGTAGACCGGTTTCGCTACGATCGCCCCCGCGAAGACTTCTATCTAGTAGTTTCTCGCTGCGTGCCCTATAAGCGGGTAGACATGATTGTGGCGGCGGTTAACCAGATTTGGCGTCCTTTGGTGGTGGTTGGCAATGGGCCTAACTTGCCCCAGATTCAGAAGACGGCCGCTGCCAATATTCAGCTGTTAGGCGCTCAGCCGGATCCCGTTGTCGAAGACCTGATGGCCCGCTGTCGAGCCTTTGTATTTGCTGCCGAAGAAGACTTTGGTATTACCCTAGTGGAGGCTCAGGCCGCGGGGGCTCCCGTAATCGCCTATGGCCGGGGCGGAGCAACGGAGACCGTGATCGAAGGTAAAACAGGTATCCTGTTTCAGGAACAATCCGTGGCCAGCCTGGTCGATGCGGTTAAGCACTATGAGTGCACACAGGCCGAATTCTGTCCTGAGGTGAGCCGTAACAATGCGGAAAACTATGCCGTAGACCGATTCCGGCGGGAATTTCAAACCTATGTTGATCAAATTTGGGAGAAATTTCAGCGGGGTGAGGCTTTAGAGTAGTCTCGGTGAGGCAGGAGTGCGTTCGCAAGACTATGATTCCCCTATGTCGAACTCTAAAGCCGGCGATCTCTACTATCAAAGTATCTTCGCGATCGCTGTTGATGGTGGCCGCTTTTGGCGTCTCAGATGCGATCGCCCTGAGTTTAGCTGGACTATGTAGTGTCTACATTCGCCTCTGGTTTAACGGTCAGTATTCCCCCGATCTGTATCTGCAGCTATGGCCTCTGGTAGGACTATTTTTGGTAGCCTACGGGATGGCTGAGCTATACCCGGCAGTTGGCATCAGCCCGGTAGAAGAACTCAGAAGAATCGTACTGACCACAACCCTGACCTATTTGGTGCTGGGCTCGGCGATCTTTCTATTTCGGGAGGGTGAAACCTACTCCCGGGGCGCTTTCTTGCTGGCCTGGGTACTCTCGCTAGGTAGCGTGCAGGCAGGGCGCTGGCTGGTCAGAACCTGCTTTGCCAAGTGCCGCTGGTGGGGCTATCCGGTGTTGATTTTAGGGGCGGGGAAGACCGGGACGATGGTGGCTAGCGCCTTACAGCGGCAGCCGGGTTTTGGTCTCAAGCCCGTAGCCGTGTTTGATGACGATCCCAAGAAACTGGGGGAAATGGACGGTATTCCTGTTTTAGGGCCGATTTCAACGGCACCGCTCCTGGCCCGACAGCGAGATATTCGCTACGCCATCATTGCCATGCCTGGTGTCCGCAGGGATCATCTGCTCAACATTTTGGAGCGCTATGGCTACACCTTTCCTCACCTGCTGATGATTCCCGATCTGTTTGGTTTCGCCAGTCTCTGGGTCGCTTCTCGGGACATGGGCGGGATTTTGGGGTTGGAGGTGCGACAGCAGCTACTGCTTCCCGGCCCCCGCTGGACTAAGGCCCTGCTAGATGTGTCGATGACCCTGGTGCTGGGCCTGCTGCTGCTGCCGGTGATTGCCGCGATCGCCCTCATCGTCAGGATTGATTCCCCAGGCCCGATTTTCTATGGCCACCATCGTTTGGGGCAGGGGGCTCAGCCGTTTAAGGCCTGGAAGTTTCGGTCAATGGTGCTCGATGGGGATAGGGTGCTGGCTGATTATCTGGACCAACATCCTGACCAGCGGACCCTGTGGCAGCAAGACCATAAGCTCAAGCAAGATCCCCGGATTACCCGAGTGGGCCGGTTCCTAAGGCGTACCAGCCTGGATGAACTGCCGCAGCTGTGGAACGTGCTGCGGGGGGAGATGAGTCTGGTGGGTCCCCGGCCCATCGTGGATGCAGAGATCTGGCGTTATGCGGAAAAATTCGAGCTGTATACCCGGGTCTTGCCGGGTATCACCGGGCTGTGGCAGGTATCTGGACGGAACGATGTGTCCTATGATGAGCGGGTTAACCTAGATGCCTATTACGTCCGTAACTGGTCGGTCTGGTTAGACATTCACATCTTGCTACGCACCCTATGGGTGGTCCTGCTTGGCGATGGAGCCTATTAACCCCGTTAACACATCTAGCCAATACCCTGAATGGCATTCCCCCTGGCAGGGAAGCTGGGTAGTGGTCTTGCTGGCCCTGCTGCCCTATGCCAGCTACCTCAGCCTGATCGGATTGGGCGTGCTCCTGGTGATCACGGTATATCGCTACTTCGATAAGGTCGTCCAGGTGCTGTTTCGCAGTGGCTGGTGGGTGATTGCCGTTGCTTTGTTGCCGGTGGTCGCTTTTGCCGCCTATCCCGGTGAATCGGCCTTGCAGCTGGCTAACTTTCTACCGTTTATGGTGTTTTTGGGGGCGATCGCTGCCGTACTGCCCCAGCTGCCCGCTCCATTCAAAATCCTCGAACGGTGGGGATCAGCCTTGCTGGTAGCCTCAATTCCGATTACTCTGCGATCTCTGGTGGAGTACATTTTGAAAGCTCCAGCCATAGAGGCACAGCTGTCTGGACTGTGGGCTTTGGACTGGCTATACGGGCAGGTTAACTATGGCCATCGGGCCGATTCAGTGTTTGGTCACCCTAATGTGTTGGCTGGCTATCTGGTGATGCTGCTGGGGCTGGGCTTGGGGATGTCTTTGCGCGGGCGGTGCTGTCGCGATTTGCAGCCTAGCCAATATGGCTGGTGGGAACGCCCAGGCTGGATCATAGGAGCCACAGCCCTGCTCCCCGTCGGTATTTTCTGTTCGGGATCTCGCAATGGAGTGCTGGTTGCGATCGTTCTTGTTGGCCTATGTGCCTGGATTATGCGCCGCAGTCGAGTGGTCGTCATTGGGGGGCTGACAGCAGTCACTGCGTTGACCGTCGGTGTTACCACCTGGGGGATCGGTGGTCGAAATTTAGCCGAAGCCTTTTCCACGACTAATTTACGGGTCCAAGTTTGGAGCCTAGCGGTAGACATGATTCGCCAGCACCCCTGGCTAGGCAGCGGTTTGGGTAGCTACCGGCTTTCCTACATTCCCTATTCTGTCCAGCCTTACGACAAAGTCGAACATGCCCACAATCTTTGGCTGTTGTTAGCTGCCGAACTGGGAATTCCCCTCACCGTAGGAATCACGGGTTTAGTCGGCTGGTGTTGCTGGCGGGGATCTAGGCGATTGGTTCTAGGAGCATTCACCCGCCAGCAGCGCTATCTGCTGGCTAGCTACCTGCTGGGGTTTATCGGCTGTAGTCTGTTTGCCCTATTTGATGTCACCTTTTACGATGCGCGGGTGAACCTCCTGGGCTGGCTAATGCTGGCGGTAATCCAGGCGATCCCTAGCCTAGAAAGTCGGTCCGCCAGCCCTAATCCTTGACTAGATCAGCTTGACCAGTCGCAGGCCAAAATACAAAGAGATGGCCAAGACTAGCATGGCCCCGTAAAATCCAACATATGCGATCGCACCACCCATAGGAATTATCTCCAGTTAAACGTCCTACATACCCTCCATTGAACCACGCCAGTTGCCCTTCAGCAGCCAGGGGCATTGCTATCCCATGAACAAAACCGTTGTCTCTATTTCCCTGCCCCAGCTTGCCTATGATGTCATCATTGCCGCTGGGGGCCTGTCGTTTTTAGGTCAGTGGCTGAGTGCTGGAGAGGTCCCGCCCCTGACGGCTCCCCGGAAACTGCTAGTCGTCTCTAACCCAACGGTTTTTCAGATTTACGGCCCAACTCTGATAGAGAGTCTTACCCAGGCTGGTTTTGAGGTCAGCACCTGCTTGCTGCCCGACGGTGAGCAGTACAAAACCCTTGAGTCGGTGCAAACCATTTACGATGCTGCCCTTCAGCATCGCCTAGAGCGGAGATCTGCCATGGTGGCCCTTGGTGGCGGGGTCATTGGCGATATGACTGGTTTTGCTGCCGCCACCTGGCTGCGGGGAATCCCGTTTGTGCAGGTGCCGACCTCCCTGCTGGCTATGGTCGATGCCTCTATTGGTGGCAAAACCGGTGTCAATCATCCCCAGGGAAAGAACCTGATTGGCGCATTTCATCAACCCAAGCTGGTGCTCATTGACCCCCAGGTGCTTGAGACTCTGCCTGTGCGAGAATTCCGGGCTGGTATGGCTGAAGTAATCAAATACGGCATCATCTGGGATCAAGAGTTGTTTGCAGCCTTAGAGTCAGCTCCTCAGCTTGATCGTTATGAAGCCCTATCCGAATCCCTGCTCCATAAGATTTTGACCCGCTCCTGCCAGGCTAAAGCGGACGTTGTTTCCCAAGATGAAAAAGAAGCTGGACTGCGGGCAATTCTCAACTACGGCCACACCATTGGCCACGCCATCGAAAGCCTCACGGGCTACAGCCGTATCAATCACGGTGAAGCCGTGGCAATGGGAATGGCTGCAGCGGGTTGGATTGCTGAGAAAATGGATTTATGGAAGGCCGACCACCACCATCGACAGCTGGCTCTGATTCAAAAAACTAACCTGCCTACTGCTATCCCTGGAGATTTGGACGATGAGGTAGTGCTACGGCTTTTGCAAACCGACAAAAAAGTAAAATCTGGGCGTGTGCGGTTTATTCTGCCAGCAGCCATTGGTCGAGCCACTATCACCGATCAGGTGTCCTCGGAGATCATCCGTCAGGTTCTTCAGCAGCTCAAAGCAAGTCCCGCACAAGTCCAAGGCTAGACCCCTATGGTCTTGGCTGGATCAGGGATGCGGGAGAGCCTGATCTGACCTGGACGTCTCGAATGGTGTAAAGGGGGCGGCCCTTGACCTCTTCGTAGATGCGCCCGATGTATTCCCCTAGGATTCCGATGCAGATTAGCTGCACTCCTCCTAGAAAGAAAATGGCTAGGGTAATCAGGGCATAGCCGATCAGTGGTGAGTCGGCATAAGCCAGCCGCCAATAGAGTACTAGTCCCATCATCGCTATGGCTAGGATCGCTGCCGTTAGTCCCAGGTATGTAGCTAACTTGAGGGGGACGCGAGAAAGGGAAATGATCCCGTCAATGGCCAGCAGCCAGGATTTTAGGAATGTATATTTTGGCTGCCCGGCATATCTGGGCTCTCGGTGATAGGCGATCGCTGTCTGGCGAAATCCAACCCAGGCTCGTAGACCCCGTAGATAGCGGTTGCGCTCTGGCATAGCG
>PYEQ01000464.1 GCA_003017785.1 filamentous cyanobacterium CCP5
CATCTACATGGTGGAGGTGGTGCGCAGCTGTCCGGAAATGTGCCGGTTTTGTCTGGCCAGCTATTTAAGCCTGCCCTTCCGCACGGCCAGCGTTGAGGAGTCGCTGATTCCGGCCATTGAGCAGGGGCTCAAAGTGACCGATCGCCTGGGCCTGCTGGGGGCTTCCGTGACCCAGCATCCTGAATTCGAGGCCCTGCTGGACTACCTCAATCGGCCAGAGTTTGATTCGGTGCGCCTCAGCCTGGCCTCGGTGCGGACCAACACCGTCAATCCAAAGCTGGCCGAAACCCTGACCCGCCACGGCACCCGATCCATCACTATCGCGATCGAGAGCGGTTCTGAAAGAATGCGCCGGGTGGTCAACAAAAAGCTGGATACCGACGATATTGTGGCCGCCGCCGTCAACGCCAGAGCCGGCGGACTCTCCGCTATGAAGCTCTACGGCATGGCTGGCATTCCTGGGGAGGAACCCGAAGATCTTGAGCAGACCGCCGACCTGATGATCCGGCTGAAGCAAGCGGCACCGGGACTGCGGCTTACCCTGGGCTGCAGCACCTTTGTGCCCAAGGCCCATACGCCATTTCAGTGGTACGGGGTGAATCGAGAGGCGGAAAAGCGCTTGAAACTCCTGCAAAAGCGCCTACGGCCTAAGGGCATTGACTTTCGCCCGGAGAGCTATAACTGGTCGGTGATCCAGACCTTGATTTCCAGGGGCGATCGCCGCCTGGCCCCACTGTTAGAACGGGTGCGCCAGTACGGTGACAGCCTGGGCAGCTACCGCCGCGCCTTCAAAGACTTCAAAGGCCAGCTGCCGCCGTTGGAATACTACGTCTTTGAGGACTGGCCAACGGACCAGCCCCTGCCCTGGGACCATATTCAGGGACCGCTACCCCAGGCCACCCTGCAAAAGCATCGGGCTGAGGCGATCGCCGCCATGGCGGCTGGCAGTGGTCTGGTTGCAAAGGGCTGACCGGCAGCAGTCGGCGCAAATTTTAGCCAAAATCCCCAACAGGATCCCTAACTGGCCCATAGAAATCTCTGAAAATCGCCCCCACCCAAAGGGCTGGAATCTTGATTTAGCAACAAATGGGGATGCTTCATAGAAGTTTCGTATCAGATACCACTGTGGGAAGTGTCACAGTGTGATAAGTCAGATCCCCTTGACCAGAGTTAGAACATATATACAGCCGGAGGAGGCGACCTGCTCAGAACCGCCAACCCCGCTGTCCCTGTTCCTTTCAAAGGGGTTTGACGAACAGGTGCCCCAGATACACACGCATTTTCGGAGAAATCACTATGAAAGCTCGACTCATTTCTGCCTTGTCCATTGCCGCTCTGGCAGTCGTTGCTGCTCCCGCCGTCCAGGCTCAAACTGCTCCCACCGACTATAACTACGTTGGCATCGGTGCAGGCATTGGGGACTTGGGAGATAGCGATATCGGTTTGGCGGTTAACGGTAAATTTACCGTCGCAGACCATGTGTCCTTGCGTCCTGCAGTGCTTAGCGACCTAGAGTTTGACGCCGATGGGGAAACGGTGTTCCTGGCGCCGGTAACCTATGACTTCAACTCGATTACCCCCAACGGCAAGCTCCTACCCTTTGTGGGCGGCGGTCTGTCGGTGTCCACTGAAGGTGCTGGGGCAGTCGGACCTGTGCTCACCGCCGGGGCTGACTACCGGTTCAACGACAACTGGGTGGCTAATGGCTCTGTGAACTGGTCTATCTATGGCGACAGCCAGGTCAACGGCATCGTTGGCATCGGCTACAGCTTCTAGAGACCTCTCTAGCTGATAGGCCTGCTTCCAGGTTGATGATCCTAAGGGGGGACGGCAATGCCGTCCCCCCTTAGGGCGTTTGGGTGTCTGCGGTCAGGTGTTGCTCGACGCGATCGCGCAGCGCCAGCAGCTGTACCCTTACCGACTCATGGGTGTATTCATCATCGGGATGGGGAGGCTGGCCGGGACATTGGAAATGGGGGCGCTGGTCGTATAGCTGTCCCCAGCAGACATCTGCCTGACGCACCAGCTCATAGTGGTGGTCCCTCTGGCTCAAGAGCTGATCGAGAATCCGGGCCAGGGCCATTAAAGGACTGTCGAGGTGCTGACTGATAATGCCATCTTCGGCCTGGAGCCAGGTTTGTAGGGGGGGCTCCAGGCCGCCAGCAGTATCCTGGAGGTGGTCGCTGACGAAGGCCCGAATGGCTAGCTTTGCCTGCACTACTCGCGGCACCGGGGACTCGCCCTTGAGAAAGTCGCTGCCTTCGCGACCAATGGCTTCGGCCAGGGAAAAGGGACGTCCGGCTAGAATTTCTCGCTGGATTACCTGATCGGCCTGGGCGGATCGCTCCTCTGGTGAAGACGCCTGGGGCAAGGAGAGGGACTCCGCAGGGGCTATTATCCCACCCTCTAGGTCGCTCTCTAGCTGGACTAGCGGCCGGTGGTGGTCAGGAGATTGGCCATGGACCGACCGTGAACCACGGATCAGCGGGAGTCCCGTCCAGAATCGCCTAAAGATCTCGAACAGCTTTAACACGACGACGAATGACCCAGAGCAGGGCCGTAATCACAGTCAACACAATCACAATACGGGAGGCCGGTCCCACGTAGCTAGATACCCGCTCGAACTGGTCACCCAGGAGGTAGCCAGCGATCGCTAAAGCCCCCACCCAAATGGCCGAGCCAATGAAGGAAAATAACAGGTAAAACGGCAGCTTCATGTCGCTGAGTCCCGCTGGCACTGAAATGTAGGTGCGAATGCCCGGTACCATCCGGGCCAGGCCCACGGTCCAGGCCCCTTTGCGGGCCTGAAACCAGCCCATGGCCCGCTCAATATCGGCTGCTGACACCGCCAGCCAGCGACCGTAGCGATCGGCCCACCGGAGCAGCACCGCCTGATCCACCAGGCGTCCCAGGTAGTACCAGGGTAGAGTGCCTAAAATTGAGCCGACGGTGCCCGCCAGAATCACCCCAAACAGGGTCATGTCAGTACGGCTGCTGGCGTAGCCGGACAGGGGCATGATCAGCTCGGAAGGAATCGGCGGCAGTACATTTTCTAGACACATCAAGGCCATGATGCCCCAGTAGCCGAGGCCGTCGATAAGGTCAGTAATCCAGTTCAACATGGGCCTAGCTGTCCTAATTGTTTACTTAGACCGCAGCAGCAGTCCGGTCTGGACAATTACTACTGGTAGCAGGCTGGCCCCTAAGACGGCAGCCCATTCCCGCCAGCCAATGATGGTAACCCCTAGCACGTCAGACAGCCCTGGCACGTAGACCGCTGCCAGCAACAGTCCGGTACAGATGGCTAGGGCTCCCCAGACATAGGGATTGTTGATGACTTCGTTGTCGAAGGGTGAGTTGCTGGTGTGCATGTTGAAGACATGCCAGAGTCGGGCAAACGCCAGGGTCAAGAAAGACATGGTTACGGCTTCGGTTTCGGGCAGCTGCCAGAGGGCCAGGGCGATCGCAAACAGCCCCAGCACCACCGCCGCAATCAATAGGCCGTAGAGGCCAATCGCTCGCCAGTGGTAGCGGGTGAGCACGGCCTCGTCGCCTCTGCGGGGAGGCTGTTCCATCATCGCGGCGTTGCCTTCGCCCACTCCCAGGGCCAGGGCTGGGAACACATCGTTAATGGCATTCAGATAGAGAATCTGCAGGGGCAACAGGGGCAGGGGCACGTTTACCAGGGAGGCGATCGCCACGGCGATAATTTCACCCATGTTGCCGGAGAGCAGATACAGGGTGAACTGGCGAATATTTCGAAAAATCGCTCGCCCCTGGGCCACGGCCGCCACGATGGTGGAAAAGGCGTCGTCCTGGAGCACCATGTCGGCGGCTTCCTGGGCGACTTGGGTGCCCCGCTGGCCCATAGCCACGCCGATATCGGCCTTTTGCAGCGCCGGAGCGTCATTGACGCCGTCACCGGTCATAGCGACGATCGCCCCCTGGGCCTGGTGCAGGGCAATCAGGTTGAGCTTTTGTTCGGGGCTGACTCGGGCAAAAATAGAGGCCTGGGTCAGTCGTTGGCGATCGGTGCTGGTCAAATCGTCGAGGGGGCGCAGTTCTTTTCCGCTGAGGGCCTGGATGTCTCGGTCTCCCACCAGACCGACAGCCTGGCCAATATTTTTGGCGGTAATCGGCTGGTCGCCGGTCACCATGACTACGCGAATACCGGCTCTGTGGCAGGCGG
>PYEQ01000465.1 GCA_003017785.1 filamentous cyanobacterium CCP5
CATCATTGTTGGCTGTCAGTGCGAGCGGATGGATACTCATCCGCGTTGCTGATTACAGCGGGGACTCAGAGCGATCGCCCGTACGGCGGCGATACCGTCCCGCTAAGTATAGGCCAGTTGAGAATAGCCCGGCGCTAAACAGCCCCATCGAAAAAATGCCCACGGAAAAAATGCCGACCGAAAAGAGGCCAACTGAGAAGATTCCGGCAGAAAAGATGCCGATGGAAAACATGCCGGACGCAAACACGCCCATGGCGAAATCGCCTGCGGCAAAGTAGCTTTTGGCAAATTCGCCCGCATCAAACGGATCGCCAACCGCGAACAAACCAATTAGCGCTAGGACAATGCCGACTACTGGGCCGATATATTTTTCAAATGATTTCATAAAACTACCGCTCTGCATCTAACCAACATTCGAGAGGATAAATCTGGAGATTGCTGAGCCACAAACCTATATTCCATCCCCTTTTGGTTAGAAGTTATCGCAGCCAACTCAAGCACGACATCCCTCTATAGATCAGATCAGTTTCCGGCATTTGCCTCTTCAATTTCAGCCATCCATTACGATGAAGCTACACCACGGCTGCGACAAGATTCATCATGAGTCGATTTAAGTGCTACCGATGGAAACTCGGATTGGGAGGCATGATTGCGGTTGTCATTGGACTGGGCGGCTGTACAACAGAAACGACTCAACCGAGGCATCCCTCCTTATTGCCCGAGTCCCTCGGTGATCGCCTCCAGACAGCCGCGAGGGATCGTACATTTACGCTCAAACAATTCTCTGCACCAGGTGTGCCCCTCATCACCCACTACCCGGAAGCGCTCGAAGTGACGGTAGAATGGAGCGACCAAGCCGTGCAAGTGGTGTTTTCTCATCAGTCGGCAACCCAGGCGAGGGCAGCATTTTTTCCTATTGGAAGCAATTGGATGTAGGCTCTCAAAGTAGCAAAGCCGTAATTCGGGCCTTATGAGTCTCCTGAAACAGCTTTACTTCAGGAGAAGCTATGGGGAGTTGAGAGGATATAGCTGTGCACTGGAGATGGAATCGGCTTTCACTCCCTGATAAACAAAAGCAGTGGCTAGCGAAGAATGGGCAATGGCTGGCTATTGGGCTAGCGGTCCCGGTCCTCGTGATCGCCTTCAGACTTGGAAACTGGGCCGACTGGACTGGATTCAAGGGAAAAACCCTTTGGGAGTGGTTTGACCTGCTAGTAGTTCCAGTTTCATTGGCAATCCTGGGCTATTTCCTTCAGCGACAGCAGCAGAAACAGGCGGCTGAGGCAGCTAGGGAGCAAAGAGAGACTGCTGCGAATGAAGAAAAAGAGGAAATTTTACAGGTCTACTTCGACCGCCTATCCACCTTATTAGTGGACAAGAACCTGCTGGCCATTGCCGCTAAGGTACATCCCGAGAAGGGTGAACCCACAGCTACCCATGAGGAACAGGAACTATTTGATGCTGCCGTCGATGTAATACGAGCCAGGACACTATCTATCTTGAGACGGTTTGAAGGGGATGCAAGCCGAAAAACGAGTGTAGTCCGCTTTTTGCTAGAGGCTGAGGTTATTTCAAAAACAAAACTTAGTCTCCGGCTTGCCGACCTCAGCGGCGCTGACCTTAGCCTTGCCAACCTCGGCGGCGCCCATCTTAGCGGCGCGAATCTCAGCAACGCGAATCTCAGCTTTGCCAACCTCAGCGGTGCTCGCCTCATCGGCACCAATCTCAGCAGCGCCGAACTCATCGACACCGACCTCAGCAACGCGAACCTCAACTTGGCCAACCTCAGCGGTGCCTATTTTAGCGGCGCTGATCTCAGCAACGCGAACCTCAGTGACGCCACGCTTACCGCCTCCCGCCTCAGTAACGTCAATCTCAACAATGTCAATCTCAGCAGCGCCAAGCTATGCCGAACAGTCCTGCCTGATGGCGTAGACATAGATCCTCAGCGCAACTGCGAAGAACTCGGCATTGCCCCAGAGACAGGACTACCGACGACCTGATCATATTCGGAGAATCTGGGACGACTTCACTTGCTACCCCTTGTCACCTCATGCCACAGGTATCAAGTCATTTTCGCTATGGCGCTCAAGGAGTAGGCTAGGACATTTTAAGCGGCTGAGAACGTTCAAACGTTTGAACGTCAAGTTTGAGAATTGTCTTAACCAACCTGTTGACTGCCATATGAAAACCAAAAGAATCGCCAAGATCCTTATTTTTCGTTGAATGGCTGCTCTAAATCAACTTCAGGCAGAAAGCCACTCAGTCCATTCTCGGCCTGGGCAAGCCCCCCGAAAGGTCTAACCCACGCTCATACATTCACGCTTGCACGGCCGCCCAACCAGCAAAGGCGAGGCTTCATTGACTCGCTGTTACATTAATCACAGATTTTTGTCTATACATGTAAATATTTTTTAATAGTCTGTTACATTAATAAACATAGAGACGCTCATTTTCGGTTCACTCATATTTAGGAGGTCTACTGTGGCCTATACCATCAGCCAAGAACAAGACTTGAATGCAAATCCACTGGCTCAAGTTGCTGTACCGAATGCATTAGCGTCATTCAAAGGTTTAGCGACTGACGAACAGTTGGGATTACTGTGGGTTCTCTACAGAAATATGGGGGGTGCTATCACCCCAGCGGCCCCTGGTGCTGCTCGCCTGCAGTTCGCTGAAGGCCTGTTGCAGGACGTGCTGGCGATGCCTCAATCAGCACAGCTTCAGTTCATGCGGGATTTAGTCGAAAAGCATAAAACCCCCGAGACCCGTGCCTATGGCGTATTGACGAACAATACCAAGCTAGCCTTCTGGTACCAGCTGGCTGTTCTGATGGATGAAGGCAAGGTGATTCCTGTGCCTGGGTGGTACCAGCCTTCTGACGCAGCGATCGCGCTGTTTGACCAGATTTCCAGACTAGAGTTTGGCCAGCAGATCACCATCATGCGCCAGGCAGTCATTGCCATGGGCGTTGACCCACTGGCATAAGGTCAGACCGCATACTTCTCAAAGAGGAAGCAGCGTTAGATTCTGCTTCCTCTTTCGTATGAACACTTACAGCCGATTACTATTCGGTTCGCCTATGACACTCACCATGGATAGCATCGGTCGTCTCCAGAAGACGGCGGCGGTTGAGCGCTATTTCCAGACCTTCAACCAGGGTCAATTTCTAGAGACAGCTCAACTCTTCACCCAGGCGGGGCAGCTGCAGCCTCCGTTTGAAGACCCGATTGTTGGTCCAGACGCCATCTATGCCTATCTCAAACGTGAAGCCGCTGGAATGCAGGCCAATCCTCAGGAAACGACCATCGAGCAGCTAGAAGCAAATGATCAGCGGATTGTCGTCAAGGGGAATGTCAAAGCCCTGATCTTCAATGTCAATGCCGCCTGGATCTTCAAGCTGAATCCACAGGGGCACATTGAGCAGGTAGAGGTAAAGCTCTTAGCGTCTTTGCAGGAACTGCTGACCCTACGGCCCTAACTAGGCTGCGCCAATGACAGCCGGTTTTTCCCAGGCGAGGGATAGCATCCGGTTGCCCAAATCTTTGTGGTGGGGAGCGCAGCGCCAATCTGGATGGGCTGTCATCAGCAAGGATTCTAAGGCTTCCTGATCAAACAGGTGAGAGGCTGGACATCCATCAACAGCACTTTCTACCAGAAAGCAGTTTTTAGATACGCATGTCACGAGCAGCGGGACACCAACTGCCGTCGGCAATGGCAGAGAATCCCCCGAACGCATATTCCTGAACGCCAACATCAAGTCTCGAAACAATTCGAAATCAGCAACACTCAGCCCAGGGATGACAAGCGATGAAGCGTCGTCACCATTCGCAGCCACCCAATATCGACGCAGTGGATCGATGCCAACTAGCCAGGCATCACCATCATCGAGGCGGTAGCGGGGAGCTAAGGGAAAAGAATCACTCATGGAGCGGCTTAGGCTAGATTTCACCCTTTTACCATCCCTGAGACCTCCTCAAAATCTCAACAAGCTGCAACAAAACTTAAAGCACCAATACATATTTACCGAGCATTTCAGAAAGCTGTCTTTACTGAAACCTGCCGGACTAATGGCGCGGAGGGCGGGGTGAGGATTAATGGGATGGGCCTTTTTCTTTCAGCGCCTTACCAGCTTCTCCTCAGGCTTCTCAGAAAGCCCTTAAGGTCAGCTTATTTGACGGTCAGG
>PYEQ01000466.1 GCA_003017785.1 filamentous cyanobacterium CCP5
CCACCGAAGGCACGATCATGGCGATGATGGCCGTACTGGTCCAGCGAGGTGCCAATCCCGATTTTGTTCGGATCATTTCAGTGGTGGCTGCTCCCCAAGCCCTACAGAAGCTGGCCGAGACCTACCCTAGCTTGAACATTTACGCCGCCTGCATTGATGAAGGGCTCGACCAGAATGGCTATATCGTCCCCGGATTGGGGGATGCGGGCGATCGCACCTTTGGCACCTAGGCCTAAGATTTCTAACAACTTTCTGAAGTCAATGGGATTGCGGCGAACTTGAGGCAAAATGATGGGCGTATCTAATCAGGGTAATCATTGGCGGCTGCTACCCCTCAGCCTCCTGCTTGACTACCTCAAATCGATCACCGGAACTACCTATGAGTCAAAACGATAACTTTGCCGGTGGCTTCATTGCCGGAGCCTTGCTAGGGGGCGTTGTTGGCGGCATCATCGGGGCATTGGCTACGGCGCGATTGAAAAGTGGCGAGGGGGAAGATACCTCCCTCTCAAATTCAGACCGCTTCGACTCCTTCAGCCCAGGGGACGAGGAGAGTATGGAACGGGCCCGCCGCGGCCTTGAGGACAAAATCGCCCAGCTGAACAGCGCCATCGACGATGTTCGTCAGCAGCTAGGCGGTATCAATGGCCACGCCCAGCCAGTTGATGATCCCTCGATGATCGACTGAGCTCACCGTTAAGGATTCGGTATCCCCGCCTCCGGGCATCAATCGCTTTCCGTTACACTTGAATTTGGAATTTAGTGTTTACGTCTGTACTGAGGATATTTAGATGGATCTGGTCGCTCAAACTCTGGCAACTTTTTTGCAGATCTACACCGTACTGCTGATCATACGGATTCTGTTGAGCTGGTTTCCCAACGTCGACTGGATGAGCCCTCCATTCTCAGTGCTCAGTCAGTTAACGGATCCCTACCTGAATATTTTTCGATCGATTATCCCTCCCCTGGGCGGTATCGATCTGTCGCCGATTCTGGCATTTTTACTGCTGCAGTTCATCAGCCAGGGGGTCAGCCAGCTAGCGATGGTTGCCAGCTATCAGGCTTTTTAGAAACGTCCCAGCCATTGGCAGGCTATTCCTTAGCCCTCATCGCGACTCCACCAGGGAGATGGGATCGGGTAGCTGTCCATCCCTCACCTTAAATACGTACTCACCATAGTCCGCGAGATCATCGGTTCCTAAGAAAGTTAGGAATATTTCGGCGAATAGCCATATTGACGCTTTGAGGATGGGGGACTGCATGGTTCTGGCGGCAATGCTACCGGTAGATCCACTGAGGTCTGCCTCGGTTCCGCAGACTGCGGCTAAAATCGTGGCCTCAATCTAAGTCGACTCTGCTAAAAACAGCAACACAGCAAGCTCGTCTTCTTCGAGCAGCCCGTCAACTTTTTGGCTGTTTGCCTGAATTGTGGCCAGCCGATCCAGCAGCTCACCAGACCGGTAGGCTTCTAGCACTAGCGGGTGGATATAGTATTTACGGCAGGTAGCTGGGCGGTTGCCGAGCTGTTGGGCTACTTGTTTCACTGCCTCGACAAGATTTTGCTTGGCTTCGGCGTCTGAGCGCCCTTTACCCATGGCTTGGAGCGCCGTAGCGGCGTTTACAGTGCCGGTCCAGGTGCGAAATTCCTTAGCGGTGAACGAATCATGGCCGGTGATGGCCTGGAGGTATTGGTTGACATCTCCAGAATCAACGGTTTGCTTCTGCCCCTCTTCATCAAAATACTGAAATAGTTCATAGCCCAGTATTTCCTGGCAGCGTTTAACGGCCCTGGCCAGGCGGCGATCGCAAAGCTCAATTTCATGGTGGACACCGCGCTTGCCGGTAAACTCAAATCGCACCCTACTGCTGAAGACCTCGACATGGCGATCGCGTAAGGTGGTGAGCCCATAGGATTCATTTTTGCGAGCATATTCGGAGTTGCCGACTCGAATCAGGGTTTCGTCTAGCAGGCGGACAACCACCGCCAGCATTTTTTCTCGGGTGATCTGGGGTTGGCTGAGGTGGCGATCGCAGGTCTGTCGAATCAGCAAAAGGGCCAGTCCAAAGGGCACCAGCCGCTCAAATTTAGCCTGGCTGCGCAACTGCACCCAGTCCGGGTGGTAGCGATACTGCTTGCGTCCCCGCGGGTCGCGACCAGTGGCCTGGAGATGGCCGTTAGGGTCGGCACAAATCCACACCTGCTGCCAGGAGGGCGGAATATTAATGGCTTTGAGTCGATTTAAGAGATCTGCATCTTGGATGCGATCGCCGGTCGGGGTGAAATAGCTAAACCCCCGTCCCCAGCGCTTTCGACTGTAGCCAGGGGTGCGATCGCTAACGTAGTGTAGCTGGGCTGATCGCGCCGCCGCCTCAGGATTGAGGATTAAATCGGTCGATAGCTGCTCCCGAATTAGCTGCCGCTGGGCTGCCGGTGACGATGGAATTTCCATAGCTCCATTGAAGCAAAGGCAGCCCCATGACACCTCTACCGGCCGCGCTATTTATCGTTTTGGCGGGGCCGATTTAGAATTCGCCCTTCTCAATAAAACCGCGAACATCATTGAGGTCAATGTAGCGATCGGTGGCATTGCGAAGCTCCCGGGCAATCATGCCTTCCGTAGAAACCACGGTGATGTGGGTGTTTTTTGAGCGCAGTAGCTCGATTGCCCGCTCAAAGTCACCGTCGCCGCTAAATAAAATCACCCGATCGTACTGCTCAACCGTGTTGAACATATCGATCACAATCTCAATATCGAGGTTAGCTTTTTGGGAATAGCGGCCAGAGTTATCGTCGTAATATTCTTTGAGAATCTTGGTTCGCACGGTGTAGCCCAGGCTAATCAGCGCGTCACGAAATCCTCGCTGGTCCTGGGGGTCCTTGAGCCCCGTATACCAGAAAGCATTAACCAGGCTGACTTTACCGTTTTCCTTTAAGAAAAACTCAAGGACACGCTTAGGGTCGAAAAACCAGCCATTCTTCTGCTGGGCATAAAACATATTATTACCGTCTACGAAAATAGACAGGCGTTCCGGCGACTGATATTTAGGCATAAATAAAAATATAAATAAGCTTCCCGCAAATTGAGGGATTGCCCTAAAACCATTAGAACAATTCAGTTAAAGAGTTGATTGAAAATGGCTCCGGGGCAAGGGGCATTGATGATAAAAATATTGATGATGAAAACCCGACAGCCTGTGGAGACTCTTTCTAGAGGCCCCAAGGATGATCGGTCAGATTTCCTGGAAGGGCAGGGGCTACGAATCTATGTAGGGGCTGAACCCATTATTATAGGGAGGCTTGGCCGCTTAAAAAGATCGAGTAGATAAACCATTACAAAATAAGTTTAAATTCTTAGGTACTTGTCAAAATCATAAAGTTTAATCATAAAGCACCCTTGTCCCAGTATATAGCCGGTTGAGATTTGTAGGCTACCAATGCCGGGGCGCCGGGGTTCACAGGTTCGCTGGAGATCGCCATGGGACAGCCGATTCGGGGAGTGGTCGCCGCTGGACATCCGCTCACCGCTGAAGCCGGCGCAGCAATGCTGCGCCAGGGGGGGAATGCCTTTGATGCGGCGATCGCGGCAGCCCTCACGGCCTGCGTGTGTGAGTCTGCCCTGACCTCGTTGGGCGGAGGTGGGTTTCTGCTAGCCCACACGGCTGAGGGAACCAATAGGCTATTTGACTTTTTTAGCCAGACCCCAAATTCTCGAGCCTCCAAAGAACCGCTGCATTTCTATCCGGTGGAGGTGAATTTTGGTGATGCCACCCAGAAGTTTCACATTGGCCTGGGGGCGATGGCGGTGCCGGGGATGCTGGCAGGCCTCAGTCAGGTGCATCGGCAACTGGGAAGACTGCCCCTCGAGGCGATCGCGGAGCCGGCCATGCACTGGGCCTGTATTGGCAGTGATGTAGACCCCTTCAGGGACTACGTGCTGCAGATTTTGCGTCCCATTTTGACCGCCACAGAGGCCGCCCGAGAAATCTACGCCCCGACCGGTACTCTGCTGCGCCTCGGTGATCGCCTCAGAATGCCGGCCTTTGCCGACATTCTCAAGCGCCTGGTACAGCAAGAAGGACTGAATCAGTTTTATCGGGGGGAGATCGCCCACCAGATTGTCCGAGACTGCGAGGATATTGGCGGTTATTTTAGTCTAGATGACTTTCTGGCCTATCAGGGGGTC
>PYEQ01000467.1 GCA_003017785.1 filamentous cyanobacterium CCP5
GCCTGAGCATACTGGGCGTTGAGGGTTAGCCGAATCTGGTTAGGCTGCACATCCACGGTGCAGGGGGTCGCTTCGGCCCCGCAGATCTGATCGAGCAGGTCACGCATTTTTTGCACCGCGACGGCAGTCCGCAGCTGCCCTTTTGCCTGATCTAAGGCGGCCTGATATTCCTCTGCCTTGGTCCGGGCCGACTCCGTCAGGCTGGTGTTTGAGGGCACCGCCTCTGCCGCCGCCAGGGCAGCCTGCCAGTGGCCAACGGCCAGGGTCCACTGGTCGCGGGCAACCGCTGACTGGGCCTGCTCAGCCGCTGCCGTTGCCCGCTGATATTCATCAGAAGCCAACCCTTCTACTCGGGCTCGCCCCCGGGCCCGAGCCAGCTGATTGCGATAGTCCTGCAGATACTTTCGGGCCTCTGAATAGGCCGTTGTCCCCTGGGGAATCAGCGCTAGCTGCTGTACTGCTGTTTGCCACTCTTGCTCCGCCAGTCGCCACTCGGCGGCGGATTCGGCTAGTTCGCTGCGCAGAGTCGCATTTTGCCCCGTTTGGATGGCCAGGTTGAGATATTCCTGGGCGGTTTCTTCCCGCTCGATCCGCTGGCCAATGGTGTCGTAGTTGGTCTGGTACTCCTGGAGTTTCTGTTCTGCCAGGGGATACACTCCACTCTCAGGGGGAATGGCGGCCAAAAGAGTGAGGGCCTGTCGCCAGTACTGCTGGGTTTCTACCCATTCACTCACCGGATAGGGGGGAGACTGGCTATTCTGGACGGCGCGGGTGGCTTTAGCCTGGGCCTTAACCAGCTGATTGAGGTGATCGAGGCTGGTCTGGTAGGTTTGCTGGTCTGATTTGGCTTGGGCATGGTGAGCTGACCAGACCGGCACAGCCCGCAGCAGGGTAACGGCTTCTTCTAGCTCCTGTTGAGCGGCTAAAACCGACTCTGTAGAAGGGGAATCATCAATTTTGGTCTGGGCGCTGAGGCTGAGATCGGCGGCGGTTTCCAGGCGATCGCAGCCCCCGACCACGCAGGGGCGGGTAATGGCATAGGCCAACAGGGTGCTGCCCACTAGAATGGTGCCAGCAACCCCATAGACCCCATAGCGGGCCAGCCAGTGGCCGCTGGTGGTGAGCCAGCGGGGCAGGGAAGAGGTCGCTGCCACCGGACCAGCGGTATCGGCCTGCCAGAGCACCATATCGCTGCCCGGAGCCTCGTCGGTGGCATCAGAGGCAGGGTAAAATTCGTCGGATTCGTGATCGAATTCTCTATCTGTAGAATGCTCAGCCTGGCTGCCAGTCTCCGGTTGCCTGGTTTCTGGCTGCTTCGTTTCTGGCTGATCGCCCCCCCCTGCATCAGCTAAACCAGAGGCAGGGACAGCAGCGGCTGGTTCTGAAGAGACCGGACCAGGATTGGCAAACTCTTCCTGGAAAACCACCGTAGCCGCTTCCCTGAGCTGCCAGCTAAAGGTGTGGGTGGCGTAGGGACTGGGGCTGTGATCGAGCTGGAGTCGGATCTGCACCGGTAGCGATTCGTTTTCGCTGAGGCTGGCCGGTAGCGGCACCTCCGCCATGATTTCCCGAAAAGCGGCTTCCAGATCTCTCAACAGCGAGGTCGGGGGGAGAATTTCCGGGGCCGGATGCTGGACCAGCAGGCGAATCCCGGTGGGTAGGAGCTGGCAGGCGATCGCCTCTAAACCAGGATACAGAGCCGTTTCATGGAGATAGCCCTGCAACGCTGCCTCCAGATCGGCGAGTGGATTGGATGTTGACGGCGAACCCATTGACGGCCTGCTGGTGGACATTGAGAGAGGAACGATGTCGTCCGATTCAGCCCCCTGGTTGAATATGTATGCTAGTGCAAGGTTGAACTTTTGGATGTCCTCAACCGCAGTTCTAAATGTGGTTTACTGTTTCCCCACCCCCCTATGGTGATTTTGATTGTCGAAGACGAGGCCGAGATCGCCGAGCTGATTCGACTGTACTTAACCAAAGATGGGTTTACCTGTCACGTCTGTCGCGATGGGGAAAGCGCCCTACGGCACCAGCAATCCCTGCAGCCGGACCTGGTAATTCTCGATTTGATGCTGCCCAAGCTCGATGGCTTGGAGGTATGCGCCCGGATTCGCCAGCGCCCAGGGGAAAAAGATCCGTTTATTCTGATGCTAACCGCCAAAGGGGAAGAGATTGATCGCATTGTTGGCCTCTCGACCGGCGCCGATGACTACGTGGTCAAACCCTTCAGTCCGCGAGAACTGGTGGCCCGGGTGCGGGCCCTGCTGCGCCGCAGCCTGCGCCTGGAGGAGTCCGATGCCGACTATGAGACGGCCCATTTTCGCCTCGATTTAGAGCAGCGTAATGCCCATATCAAGGGTGAAAATTCTCAGGAACTGCTGGACCTCACCCCCCTTGAGTTTGACCTCTTAGCTACGCTGATCAGCTATCCGGGCCGGGTCTGGAGCCGACAGCAGCTGATCGAAAAGCTCTGGGGAGAAGATTTTTACGGCGATGAACGGGTCGTGGACACCCACGTAGCCCGTCTCCGCAAGAAAATTGAGCCCGATCACTCGCCGCCGGTCTATATCAAAACCGTCACCGGCATCGGCTATAAGTTCGAAGACGAGAGTTGATCTCAACCATGGCTCCAATGGATTCCATTGATGAACGGGTGCTCCAAGCCGTGCGCATTATCCTAGTGGAGCCCGCTGGCCCCCTCAACGTTGGATCGATCGCCCGGGTGATGAAAAATATGGGCCTGAGCCAGCTGGTGCTGGTGCAGCCCCACTGCGATCCCCTCGACCCTCAGGCCCAGCAGATGGCGGTCCATGCCCAGTCGGTGCTTCACCAGGCGGTGGTGGTGCAATCCCTGCCTGAAGCTCTGACTGGCTGCCAGCGAGCGATCGCCACCACCGCCCGGGAACGGGCCGACGGGCCACCTCTGGAGCTCCCGGAAGTGGCTTTGCCCTGGCTGCTGGAGAATCCCGCGGAGCCGCCCGGGCCGGCGGCCCTGATCTTTGGCCCCGAAGATCGCGGCCTGAGCAACGGTGAGCTAAACTACGCCCAGCGCACCGTCGCCATTCCCTCCAGCGAGATTTACCCCTCTCTAAACCTGGCCCAGGCGGTGGCCGTCTGCACCTATCTACTCCGGCGAAGCTGGCTTGGGGGCCCTGACCTGAAGCCCCAATCCGGTTCATCGGTGCCCGCTGATCTGGCCCCCCTCGATCAGCTCGAAGCCATGCTCAGCGATCTAGAGCAGCTGCTGTTGACCATTGGCTATCTCTATCCCCACACCGCTGTCAGCCGCATGGAAAAATTCCGCCGCCTGCTCCATTGCAGCGGCCCGACCGCCCAGGAACTGGCGATGCTGAGGGGCATCTTGCGCCAGCTAGATTGGGCATTGCAGGCTAATCGTGGTAAATCTTGACATTGCCGCTACAATTAGCACCGAATTGGGACCCTGGTAAGCGCATGGCACAGCCCGACGATCCGTCCAACATTTTGCGGCCCCCCTTCAGGCGACAGCCTTCTGAGGCCGCTGCTCCCAGCCGCTACGGAATCAACCCGGGGGCGGCCCCTACCAGCTCCGGTGGGGACCCTCGGCTAGACGGAATTCCCCCAGAAGCGGGCCGACCAGAAACGGGCCGCCTCGATCCCCGTCGCAGCCAGTGGCGGCAGCAGCAGCAGATCGCACCGACCCTGGGTCTGTCGCCCCAGATCACCCCAGAGTCTCCGGTGCCTCAGCCGCGATCGCGCCCTGCTCTCCAGCTGCCCCAGCCGTCGGCTCGACCGTCCCAAAGTTCACCCCCTCGCCAGGCCCAGCCAGAGTCCCAGCCCCAGGCAAGGTATCCGATGGCGGACGCTGGCGCAGAGGTCGGGGCGTCGCGCCCTGCTCAGCCCCCGTCCCCGGCAGCCCGTCTCGGAGTGCGGCCTCCAGAAATCCGACTCAAGTATGCCCCCAGGGGTGGACAGCCCGTCAGCCGCAATGGCGCTCAGGACACTGGTTCTGGGCCTGAGCGACTAGCGCGATCGAGGCCCCGACGCTCTCCGGCTTCAGCCAGGAATTTAACTAGCCCACCGGCGGCTAAGGTGGCGGAACTGCCGGTGTCCCGGCCCTCGGCCGGCCGGTCCCGTTCGCCCCGTCCGCGAGACCCAGAGACGCCCCGGAAACGGCCCAAACCAGCCCCC
>PYEQ01000468.1 GCA_003017785.1 filamentous cyanobacterium CCP5
GTGCCGAGCTGAAGCGTTTCCAGCAGGCTACCGAAGCATTCTCCAGCTCTTAATCCACCAGCAGCGCAGTTGCCTACCCTGTAGCTCGCCAAATAAGAGTCCTGGCTAGAACTGCCAAGACTCAGCCAGTAACGATCAGGGCGAGGCTCAAATCAGGGGACTGCCCGAAGCTGATCAGGGTCGGAGCATCGGCTATTCAGCTGTTACCCGGACGAGGTCGCGGTAACCAAACTGCAGCAGCAAAGCCCCACCAGCCAGCTTCAGGAGTTCTAGCCCCCAGTAGGCGCTGTGGAGTTGATTCATGGTGGCGGGGATGGCGGCCTCTTCGAATAAGTCTAGGGTAATCCCCAATGAACCCATGGTCGGGGTTAGCAGATAGGTGTAGATCAGGGCGATCGCTAACAGCCCTAGGCCTAAGCCCAACGCCCAGCGGCTGCGGATGGCGCTGGTGACAATGCCAGAGGCGCTGCGGTAGTAGCGCAAAATCAGTAGCCCGGTCAGCACGACTGCGCCGCAAACCACCTCAACTCGATTAAACAGCCAGAAGAGTAAATAGCCAGCGGTGCCAAATTCAGGCTGCTCCATCATGCCCGAAACATACATACCTGGCATGATCAAACAATCCAGCAGCAGACTGCTGCTGATCCAGAAGCTCAGGGCGAGTAGGACTGCACCGTACCAGCTCGAGAGCTTTGGAGGAAATTTATGGGTTGACGAAAAAGCCATAATTAGGATGATTGCTTACTCCACCAGGCTAGCGAAATCAGGGGAGATCTACTGTTAATTATCTTTTCAAGCGAAAAAGTGATTTCCTGGGATTTCACTATTTCTTGTCAATTTTTTGGCAATTTGAATGTCGAAAACCTAAAAAGCCAATGGAGAAAATCTGAATGGGATATATCAAGAAAGGTGTCGAAACCATGAAGAAACTTTTCGGGCAGAATGTCTCTGTACCGTCATTTGGGCTGGCATCGGCGCAGCCCTGGTCGAGTATCTTCCGTAAGTCCTGGGTAAGTTCCTTGCTGCTGGCCTGCCTGGGCCTGGCTATGGGGACTGCCAGGGCCATGGACCCAAGGGCGATCTCCCCCGTCTCGATTATCCCGTCAGCCATGACCGCTCAGGTTGGCGATCGTCCCGTCGCCTTTATGGCTCCGCCTCGGTTGAATCGGGCCTATGCCAACCGTCAGCGGGTCGGTGAAGCCCATCCGACCTACTACCTCACCTTCCAGCTCCCCGAGGGGGCTGCTGTCCCTCTGACTCGCTTGATGGTAGAGCTATCGGAGGGACGGCGCGATTTTCTATTTCACTATCAGCTGGAGGCTACCGTCGCCTTTGTCGGCACCCCTGAGAGCCGAGGTGAATCAATTGACTTTGGTGAGCTCAGCCAAGATCGCCAGCGGAAATCCATCACCCTTGACTTCGAACCGGCGATCGCCCCTGGTCAGGTGGTTACCGTGGGCTTGAAGCCTGAGCGGAACCCTCGATTTCCAGGCACCTATCTATTCAGGGTGACCGGCTTTCCCTCGGGTGATTTGGTCGCCCCCAGCTTTATGGGCTATGCCCGACTGGGGTTTTACGACACAGACCAACGCGGGCCGATATTCCGATAGACGGCTGATCCACCGCTCACCACCTAAAAGGCAAAATCACGAAGCATCCATTTGAAATTCGTCATCACGAAGCATCCATTTGAAATTCGTCTTCTAGGCCGATGTGGGTGGTTTTGACCCACCTCAGCCGCTTAGGCCGCACCGAGAGGCGCAGGGTCACCATTGCAATCACCAGCAGCCAGTGCAGCATGTACAGCGTGCCCCTGAGGGTTTGGGTGGTTGCCTGAAGCGATGACAGATGGGGGTGGGTGCGGCGCAGGCCCTGATACATGCCCACCAGCGATAGGCCAAAGGCCAGCCCGGAAATCGGCAGAAATATGGGTAGCCGTCCGAGTACCAGGCTCAGCCAAAAGTCGGGTAGAGCGACCAGGGGGAGACCGTACTGAATTATCCAAAAAACCGATAAATCAAGGGTTTTGGTCAGCCCCATGCGGTTGCTGATAATCAGCCGCCAGTAGTCTAGATAGCGCTGGTAGCCTCCCTCTGCCCAGCGGTTGCGCTGGTGCCAGAGGGCCATTGGCTGGGTGACCCCCTCTTCTCCCACGGCTGGATGCACCAAAAACTGTATATTCCAGCCACCGGTATGGAGGCGGATGGTCAAATCCAGATCGTCAGTAATCGTCGCCTCATTCCAGCCACCGCTTTGGGCCAGTGCCTGCCGCCTGACAAACTGACCGTTGCCCCGCAGTTCGCCAATGCCGCCGATGGCGATGCGTTGTTTCTGAAAGAATGTGTCTAGGGCCATTTCCGCCTGCTGACCGCGGGTCCAGAAGTTAGTAGCGGCATTGGAGATAGCCTTGCGCACCTGCACGGCTCCAAGGTTGGGCTGCTCAAACATGGGGACGACCCGCCGGAGCAAATCGTTGGGTACCTTTGCATCCGCATCGAAGACCACGAGTACATCTCCCTGGGTGCAGGGCCATACCTGGTTGAGCGCCCCTGATTTACCCCCGGTGGCTTCACCATCGCGATGGACGACGTTGAGCTGGGGATACTGGACGACCAGACGATCAAGGATTTGAGGAGTGCGATCGCTACTGTTATCGTCAATCATCCACAGATCGTACCGACTCACCGGATAGTCCAATGCACACAGGGCATCCACCAGCTTTGTGATCACGCTTTCTTCATTCTTGGCCGCTACCAAAATCGATACAAAGGGCCAGTCGTGTCCTTGGTTCGCTCCGTCAGGGACTGACTCTGACTCGATTAAGACCCTCTCACCCCGGCTTGAGGGAAGTGGACTAGGGGGTTCGAGGGGCTGTGCTAGGAGCACCCGAATGATGTAAGACACCATCAGTACTATCAAGCCCCACACCAGCCAGCTGCCCCAGGGAGATATATGCAATACCAATGTGGCGCTCCAGAAGGTAACCAGTATTAAGGCCGCCTTGCGACGACGACCCTCATAGCCGGGAAAGTCTTCAATGTCAGGAGAGTCTTCATCGGTGGTGGCAGCATCGAAGAAATCAACCATGAACGATGGGGTCACTATGCAAAAGGGCTGAAACAAACCGCTCGCCTGCTTATTCAAATTAAGAATTTTGAGGCGAGAATTACACAAAACTATACTATCGGCCGTGAACCTCCGTTTTCGCAGCGGCATTACCCAGGGGAGCGATCGCCCGTCCAGGGTGCCGGAGCGAACCGGGGATGTGTATTCTGGGCCCAGCCATGGAAGACCACCGGAGATTAATCACTCCACCGACTAGGATGCATGGGTATGCGGCTAGAATTTGGAATGTTTGCCTACCTGTTCTCTAGATTCTTGCTGCAACATTCTTAGCTACCGGCGCTATCTCCGTGGAAGGGGCTGGGCACAATGACTACGAACCGCTGAGCGACACAATGGCTATGAGTTTGAAATTCGAAGAACTTCAACCCGCCTCAAAACAAGATATTGGGGTTTATGTGCCCTACTATCAGGGCAATAAACGGAACGCGTTGCCCTATGCCATCAGTCTCTACAAGCAAGGCAATCTAGAGGGGGAGCGACAAATTGAAGGGGGGGAAGGCATTCCCTTTCTAGCGACCTGGAACGTGTCGATGTTGCCGGCTGATCTAACCCGCTGCCGCATTCAGTTTGATGACGATGCGGATCTCAGCTATGAGATCACCATGGCTACCTTTGAATTCGTCGATTTCTTATTTGATGTGATTGCGGCTGCCCGTAGCAAGCGGACGGCAGATTTTTCCAAAGCCTTTTACCGCAAGCTGCTGCGCATTGACGATTAGATTTTTCTTGCCGGTATCGACCCAGGTGGCAAAATGAGGGGGAACATTGTCCCGCACTTGGGGAGGTTATTGGCGTGCCCAAATCAGCTCAGTCTTTGATTATTGGTTCCACCGAAGCATTTAGTGGAAAGTCAGCGGCTATTTTAGGCATAGCCTCGCAGCTGCAGTCTGCCGGGTTCACCATTGGCTACGGTAAGCCGATCGGAACCTGCCTGGGGAATGACACCCCCACTGTCGATCTCGATCTGGAGTTTATTGCTACAACCCTGGCTATTCCTCCATCGCAACTGCGGCAGCCCCTGCTTTCCCTAGAAG
>PYEQ01000469.1 GCA_003017785.1 filamentous cyanobacterium CCP5
GCGCGATCGCCATGGGTATGGATGGGGTCAACACTGCCGTCATTCCCGGCAACTCCACCCCGGAGCAGTACGTCCGCGAGATCACCATTGCCAACGACGGCATCCTGAACCAAAAAGCAGTCTATGAGACGGGGCGGCTGGGGTTCGAGGTGATCCAGGAGCTGGAAAGCTGGGGCGTTAAGTTTCAGAAAGACCACGAAGGCAACTACGACCTGAAGCAGGTCCACCGGGTCGGCAAGTACGTGCTGCCCATGCCCGAGGGCAAAGACCTGAAGAAAATTCTCGCCCGGCAGGTGAAGCGCCACAAGGTGCGGGTCACTAACCGGGTGATGGCCACCCGAGTCATGGTGCAGGATGGCCGGGTGACCGGAGCCGTGGGCTTCGACGTACGCAACGGCGACTTCGTGGTGATCCAGGCCAAGGCCGTCGTCCTCTGCACCGGCGCCTGTGGTCGGCTGGGGCTGCCCGCCTCGGGCTACCTCTACGGCACTTACGAAAACCCCACCAACGCCGGGGACGGCTACTCCATGGCCTACCACGCCGGGGCGGAGCTGACCAACATCGAGTGCTTCCAGATCAACCCGCTGATCAAGGACTACAACGGTCCTGCCTGCGCCTACGTGGCCAGCCCTTTTGGCGCCTACACCGCCAACGCCGAAGGCCACCGGTTCATCAGCTGTGACTACTGGAGCGGCCAGATGATGCTGGAGGTCTACAAAGAACTGAACTCCGGCAAAGGCCCGGTACATCTGAAGATGTACCACCTCGACGACGACACCATCAACGAAATCGAGACAATTCTGTGGTCCAACGAGCGGCCCAGCCGTGGTCGCTTCCATGAAGGCCGGGGCGAAAACTATCGCACCCACGGGGTGGAGATGAACATCTCGGAGATCGGCCTGTGCAGCGGCCACAGCGCCTCCGGGGTGTGGGTGAACGAAAAAGCTGAAACCACCGTCCCTGGCCTCTACGCCGCCGGAGACATGGCCAGTGTCCCCCACAACTACATGATTGGCGCGTTCGTCTATGGCCGCATCGCCGGACAAAACGCCATGGAGTACGTCCAGTCCCTTGACCACGTGGAGCCCGACCAGGAGTTTCTGGCGGACGAGAAAGCTCGAATCTATAAGCCTCTGAGCCAGCCAGAAGGGGTGCCCCATACTCAGGTGGAGTACAAGCTGCGGCGGCTGGTCAACGACTATCTGCAGCCGCCAAAATCCCCCTACAAGATGGAAATTGGGCTGGAGAAGTTCACCGCCTACGAAGATGTGCTGGACATGATGGGAGCCGCCGACCCCCACGAGCTGATGCGCTGCATGGAGGTGCACTTCATTCGCGACTGCGCCGAAATGGCGGCCCGGGCCTCGTTGTTCCGCAAGGAAAGCCGCTGGGGGCTATACCACTACCGGCTCGACTACCCCGAGAAAAACAACGAAGAGTGGTTCTGCCACGTCAACCTGAAGAAGAGCAAGGCTGGTTCCATGGAGCTGTTCAAGCGTCCGGTCGAGCCTTACATCGTCAGCGTAGATCTCGAAGAAGAAGTCTACGACGTCGCCGTTCGCTAGCCCCCATATACCCCCCGTAGGATGGGCAAAGCAACGCGTGTCCACCAGGTTCGATAGACCCAGCTTCATTTCGCCGTTTATTGAAGGAATCTCTATGGCATTAACTACCCAACGGACCGACGTTCCTGTCATCGTCGATGAGTCGAAATGTCTGGAAAAATGCGTCGCCTGCATCGAAGTGTGTCCCCTGGATGTGCTAGTCAAAAACCCCGAAACCGGCAAAGCCTATATGAAATACGACGAATGCTGGTTCTGCCTGCCCTGTGAGAAGGAATGCCCCACCAACGCGATTACGGTGCAGATTCCGTTCTTGCTGCGATAGGGAAAGTGGTTATCAATTTTGAGTTTTGGGTTTTGAATTAAACCCCTTTCATCGACAATTCAAAACTCAAAACTAAACACTCAAAACTTTTTCCCCTCCCCTGCCCTCATTAAGAAAACCCGCTTTATGTACACCACCGATATGGATCCCGAGGTCGCTCAATGGGTTGAGATGCTGCGATCGCCCAGCTTAGAAGAACGCCTGGTCGCGGCTAAGTCCCTGCAGCACCTGGGTGATGAAGACGCGATCGAGCCGCTGATTGGGGCGCTTAACGATGAAAATCCCACGGTGCAAACCATTGCCGTCACCACCCTGTGGGAGTTTGCCAATCCGGTGGCGATTACGCCCCTGATTGAGTGCCTCAGCTCTCCCTATGAGGAAGTCAGGAGCGAAGCCCTCTCTGCCCTCAAAGAGCTGGTATCTACCAACGACCTGATGAAGCTGCTAGACGTGCTGCAGCAGGACAATGTCTACGCCCAGCTCAACGTGCTGGTTTTGCTGCGTAAGATCCACGATGCCCAGGCGTTGCCGTTCATTCTGCCCTTCTTTGAGTCGGCGGATCCGGCCCTGCGGGAAGCGTCTGTGACTACCCTGCGCTACCTGAATCAGGTGGTGCGCTGTGAACCCGCTTTGGCCCTGGCCAAAGACTCGGTAGAAGGGGTGCGTCGGGCCGCTACCCTCACCCTGGGCCATCTGGAGGACGAGCCGGTGGTACCGTTGCTGTGTGAGCTGCTGACCACCGATAAGGACTGGCAGGTGCGACGAAATGCGGCCCAGTCTTTAGACTTGCAGGCTAGCCCCGCCGCCATTGATGCCCTGGTCCAGGCCATGGATGACAGCGAGTGGCAGGTACGCAAGTTCACCGCCCGCGCCCTCCAGAAAACCGCCGACCAGCGGGCAATTCCTGCCCTGATCAAGGCCCTGTCGGATGAATATTCCGACGTGCGCCGGGATGCGGCCACCGCCCTCGGCAACCTGGGCGACCCCGACGTGCTGCCCGCCCTGCAGCAAACCCTGGATGACCCCGACATGGACGTGCGGATCTATTCAGAACGGGCGATCGCCAAAATTCAGTCCACTCCATCCGAAGCCTCCAATGTCTAGCCATTCTTCTCCCTTTCAACGGGCGGACGCGACTCCCCAGCCCGAATCGTCACCAGATCCCCAGGTAGTCGGTCGCAAAAACGAAGTGATTGCTCTGCTAAAAGGCATTCGCGTCAGCGGTTTGAACAACGACCTGATTAGCCTGGGCATGGTGCGCAACCTGCAAGTTGTCGATGACTATGTGTACTTGCGGCTGTACGTAGGGGCCCACCAGTACGAACTCCAGGGGCAAGTGCAGCAGACCCTGGCGATTTTGCCCTGGTGCAAAAAGGTCTACGTGCAGATCTGCACTATCCCTGGGGTACGCACGACCCTGGCGGTCTCCAGCGGTAAGGGGGGGGTGGGCAAGTCGACGACGGCGGTGAATCTGGCGGCGGCCCTGACCCAAACCGGGGCTAAGGTGGGCCTGCTAGATGCCGATATCTACGGGCCGAACGTGCCTCAGATGCTGGGGCTAGGCCAGTCCACGGTGCAGGTACGAGAAACTCCAGCCGGTCAGCGATTTATTCCCCTGGAAGCCCATGGGATCAAGCTGATGTCCGTGGGGCTGCTGGCGGAGAAAGACCATCCCCTGGCCTGGCGGGGGCCGGTGATGCATAAGATCCTGACCCAGTTCATCCACGAAGTGGACTGGGGCGAGCTGGACTACCTGCTAATCGACCTGCCTCCTGGCACTGGTGATGCCCAGATCACCATCGTGCAGGAAAGCCCCATCTGCGGCGTGGTGATGGTGACCACTCCCCAGCAGGTGGCGGTGTCCGATGTGCGCCGCAGCGTTTTCATGTTCCGCCAGGTGGGGGTGCCGGTGCTAGGGCTGGTGGAAAACATGAGCTATCTGCTCTGCGGCCACTGCGGCGAACCCACCCCGATCTTTGGCTCCGGCGGCGGTGCTCAAATTTCCGAAGAACTTCAGGTGCCCCTGTGGGGCCAGGTGCCGATCGACCCCCGAATTTGCGCCTTAGCCGATCAGGGAGTCCCCCTGCCCCTGCAGATCCCCGATGCTCCCCTGAGTCAGGTGTTTGGTCAGATTGCCCAGGGATTAAATCGCACCTTCGGGGTATCTCAGGCGCGCGAGCGCGTGTTACAAGAAACTGCCTAAGGTCTCCTACTCGGGTAGATAGACCAGAAGTGCAAAGTCTATCTTTTTTATTTCACGTAACCCATGT
>PYEQ01000470.1 GCA_003017785.1 filamentous cyanobacterium CCP5
CCTGGGTAGGAACCGGGACCGCCTCTAACCAGAGGGTGAGCCGGTAGCTGTGGCGCTGGGCTCGTACTGAAATCCCCCGGGCCGATAGGGATTGAGACAGCAAAGCGGCGATCGCGTCGGCATCTCCGGTTTTCGCCTGGATAATCAGCTCACGGCGATCCATAGGGCCTCCTGAACTTTTTTCTAGCGTGCCCCATGGAGAGCTTTAGTCTGGCAGCGGTCGCCGCCGAGCGACTAAGACTTCAGAGGCGATACCGTTGGCGGATTCTACCGTTCGGAATTCGATTGCCCAGTCCGCCGGACTCAGCCAGGGTTCCAGGCGCAGGGGCCGACAGCCCCCGAGCCACTCAGGTTTCAACAGATGTAGCCACTGCCACCCCTGCATCACCAGCTTAGAAGCGGGGGTGGTCCCAGGGGTAATTCCTGCCAGGCCCAGCCAGCCCCCTGGCACCAGCAGCCGTCGGGCTTCGCCAATGCACTGCTCTATCTCTGCCTCTGGCAGCAAGTCGAGCACATAGGTGGAAAAGAAGCGATCGCAGCTGCCCGCCGCCAGGGGCAGGGGCATGTCACCGTCAATCTGCTCAACGACAGCCCGGTCTCCGAAGGGGTGCAGTCGGGCTTTGGCTGTAGCCACCATGGTGTCGCTGATGTCACCTCCCCAGTAGGTTCCTGTCCCTGGCAGATGCTCTGCCAGCAGAACCTGGGCCCAGCGGCCGGTACCGCAGCCCAGCTCCACCACGCCATTGGCCTGTTCCAGATGCAGCTGTTGAAACAGCCTTTCGACGGCCCGATCCTCGTAGTGCTGGTGGTCCTGGCGCAGACCCCAGCGATCGTAATAGTCCTTAGCGGCGGCTCGGGAGAGGGGATGCGATCGGGCCATGGGAATCCCTGAGGGCATTAGTAAAGCGAGAAACCACGCTGCTAGGTAGCGGCCTAACTGGGCTCCTCGCGTTTCTGACGCAAGCTATAGGCAGCCACAACCCCCAGGACCAGCCCAAACAAATGTCCCCACCAGGCCACCATGGGCTGAGTAGGCAAAACCCCCCAGATAAAGGCGCTGTAGTTGATCAACACGAAGACAGAAATCAACAGCGGTACGAATCGCTTCTCTAGCCAGCCGATGACCAGCAGGTAGCCAAACAGGGTGTAAACCACGCCGCTGAGGCCGTGGGCGCTGTTGGGTCCTAGCAGCCAGCTGGCTGCGCCTCCCCCTAGCCAGCCAATCAGCAGGGTGATCCAGAAGTCGCGACGGCTCTTAAGCAGTACCAGCCAGCTGAAGGTGGCAAAGGCAATGCTGTTACCGATCAAATGGGGAAAGCCGGAGTGGGAAAAAGCCGAGGTGAAAATGCCCAAGAGGCCGTCGAGACTGCGGGGATGAACTGGTAGATTCCAGCGGCCACCAAACACCACCTGATCGATGATTTCTTGAGCCCAAATCACGGCCAGAATCTGCAAGGGCAAAAAAATGTTCTGCCGCAGGCGGGTCAAAACCCCAGGCGAAGCTGGCTGGGTCGGCGTAGATTCCTGGGAGCTGGCAGGCACAGAGGCAGGTGTCGATCCTGAGTTTAATTCGGCCTCTAATCGCTCTAGCCTGGCCCGGAGTTGTGAATCGTCGGCAGCCATGGAATGCCACATAGCAACATTCCTAGCGTAGACGGTTTCAATCGGAATCTGCCACGGCATCGGGGCCGGTGAGAATGGGGCCGTGGCGCTAGGGCGATCGCCCCCCAGGGGACCTAGGGAACAGCCCAGCTGGAACTAACCCCACCATCCATAGATAACGGCTCCGACAACGCTGTATTGACGTAGTATCTTGGGGCTAGATAGATCGATTACCCCCACATCTGGGGTATCCGATCAAAATTGCCAGTCAGAGGCCGATTGCATCCCTGATTGCCCTACAGTACACATGCCATTGCAAAATAATGCAAATGTACTTATATTGAGGCAATAGGCTATGCCTGAGCGGTCCAATAGTCGCCACGTTGTTCATTACAAAGCAGCCATGCCATCCAAAAAAGGCGGTAACGAATCGACGGAGAAGCAAAAGGCGCTCTCCATGGTGCTCAACCAGATAGAGCGTAATTTTGGCAAGGGTGCGATTATGCGCCTGGGTGACGCCAGCCGCATGAAGGTGGAGACCATCCCCACGGGGGCATTAACCCTCGATTTGGCCCTCGGCGGCGGGCTACCTAAGGGGCGGGTGATTGAGATTTACGGCCCAGAAAGTTCAGGCAAAACCACCGTTGCCCTCCATGCCCTGGCCGAGGTGCAGAAGAGCGGCGGTACGGCGGCGTTCGTGGATGCTGAGCATGCCCTCGACCCGGTCTATGCCGAAGCTCTAGGCGTCAACGTAGACGAGCTGCTGGTTTCCCAGCCGGATACCGGTGAAATGGCTTTAGAGGTGGTGGATCAGCTGGTGCGATCGTCGGCGATCGATCTAGTGGTGATTGATTCGGTGGCGGCTCTGGTGCCCCGGGCCGAAATCGAAGGGGAAATGGGGGATGCCCATGTCGGCCTCCAGGCCCGGCTCATGAGCCAGGCCCTGCGCAAAATCACCGGTAATATCGGCAAATCTGGCTGCACGGTTATTTTCCTGAATCAGCTGCGACAGAAAATTGGCATTTCCTACGGCAATCCGGAAACCACCACTGGCGGCAATGCCCTCAAGTTTTACTGCTCGGTGCGCCTCGATATCCGCCGCATCCAGACCCTCAAAAAGGGAAACGACCAGTACGGCATTCGGGCCAAGGTGAAAGTAGCTAAGAATAAAGTGGCACCGCCGTTCCGGATTGCTGAGTTCGATATTCTTTTTGGCCAGGGCATTTCCTCCATGGGCTGTCTGGTGGATTTGGCCGAGCAAACCGGAGTGATTACCCGCAAGGGAGCCTGGTACAGCTATGAAGGGGACAACATTGGCCAAGGGCGGGACAACACCATCCAGCGGCTAATGGAAGATAGCGAATTTGCCCAGAAGGTCGAAAACCAGGTGAAAGCCAAATTGGAAATCGGTGGAACCCAGGGAAGTGAGGAGTTTCCAGAGGATGACACCGATGGCAGCGAAGAAGAATAGCCCCCAAAAGCCACCGATGCTCTGGCAATAAAGTGTGACCCACATGACAAATCTTGTCGTCGGCAGGAGGCAAGATTTGCTTACCTTGGCTACCCAGGCTGGTCAGGGTAAAGGAGATTTGACCTCCATGCGTATTCTTCTCGTTGAGGATGATCGGCATTTGGCGGCATCCCTATGCGATGCCCTGTCCGCTCAGCAGTACGTGGTGGACATCGCTCAGGATGGGGAAAAGGCCTGGGAGCACCTGGCGCTAATTCCCTACGACCTGACGCTGCTGGATGTGACCCTGCCCCGACTAGACGGACTTTCCCTGTGTCAGAGAATGCGATCCCACGGGCTGGCATCACCAGTACTGATGCTGACGGCCCGCGACACCAGCCAGGACAAAGTGACTGGGCTCGATGCCGGTGCCGATGCCTACATGGTCAAGCCCTTTGACCTAGAAGAACTCATGGCCCAAATTCGGGCACTGCTGCGGCGGGGGCAGTCGCCGGCCCCAACTATTCTCCAGTGGAACGGTTTGCGGCTCAACCCAGACACCTATGAGGTGAGCTATCAGGACACCCCGTTGCGCCTGACTCCGAAGGAATTTGCCATTTTAGAGCTGCTGCTGAGGAACGGGCGGCGGGTCCTGAGCCGCAGCTTTATTCTGGAGTCCATTTGGAATCTGGAAGAGCCCCCGGGGGAGGAGACCGTCAAGGCCCATCTCAAGGTGTTGCGGCAGAAGCTACGCCGGACCGGGGCTCCCAAGCAGCTGATCGAAACCGTTCACGGGTTAGGCTACCGCCTGGGAATGGGCTAGGCGGTAGCTAAACAGGGGTCAGGGATTCCTGCTTAGCGGCATAAAATCGACTGGCTAACCAGCCCACGGCGTAGAGCAGGCCAGCATCGGTAGCGATGCCTACGGCGGCACCGATGCCAGGAATTAACTCAGGGAAGCTGAGTCCAGCTTTGATGGCGTTGCCGCCGCTGCTGGCCACAAACCACAGGGCCAGCACCTCCCCCCGACGGCTGGCATCGGCGGGAGCAAAGCCATAAATGGCGGCAATGCGATAGATCATTTGGGCCTGGAG
>PYEQ01000471.1 GCA_003017785.1 filamentous cyanobacterium CCP5
AACCAGAGCTAGCCCACCTGAATTCCGGTTTCACCGGGAATGCGGATGGTCGCCATGTCAGTAATCGGACGCGGTTCACTGCCGTTCATGGGCACCAGCCCGATCGCCCGCAGGTCGGCATCCACCATCAGCCGCACCAGTTCTTCGAAGCTCACCGAGGGCTCCCAGCCCAGCTTTTCTTTGGTCTTGCTGGGGTCGCCAATCAGCAGGTCCACCTCGGCGGGCCGCAGATAGCGCTCATCGAAGGCTACGTGGTTTTGCCATCTGAGATTAACGTAGCCAAATGCCAGGTCCAGGAATTCTTCCACGGAGTGGGTCTCCCCGGTGGCCACTACATAGTCATCGGGCTCGTCTTGCTGCAGCATCAGCCACATGGCCTTGACGTAGTCCTTGGCGTAGCCCCAGTCCCGCTTGGCATCGAGGTTGCCCATGAACAGCTGCTTTTGCTGTCCCGCCACAATTCGGGCGATCGCCCGGGTAATCTTGCGGGTGACGAAGGTTTCCCCTCGCCGGGGGGACTCGTGGTTAAACAAAATGCCGTTGCAGGCAAACATGCCGTAGGATTCCCGGTGGTTCACCGTCTGCCAGTGGCCGTAGACTTTGGCACAGGCATAGGGACTGCGGGGGTAGAAGGGGGTGGTTTCTGTCTGGGGGACGGCCTGGACCTTGCCAAACATTTCCGACGATCCGGCCTGGTAATAGCGCACCTCAATGCCGGTGCGGCGGCGGTAGTCGCGAATCGCCTCTAGCAGCCGCAGGGTGCCCATGGCGACTGCATCGACGGTGTATTCGGGGGAGTCAAAGCTGACCCGCACGTGGGACTGGGCACCGAGATTATAAATCTCATCCGGCTGCACCTCTTCCAAAATTCGGCGCAGGGTGGTGCCGTCGGTGAGGTCGCCGTAGTGCAAAAACAGTCTGGCCTGATCGCTGTGGGGATCTTCGTAGATGTGGTCGATGCGATCGGTATTAAAGGTCGAGGTGCGGCGAATAATCCCGTGCACCTCATAGCCTTGCTCTAATAATAATTCGCTTAAATAAGAACCATCTTGGCCGGTAATTCCGGTAATCAGGCATTTTTTAGACTGAGCCATGGGGGCATTCCAATAATATTAAGTGAACAAACTTACGCTAAACCTACTCCCGTTCTATTCAAAACATATAGCTGCGACTACCCTTGCCATAGACGTTGGCCCTGGCCTGGGTGCGGGTAAACTCACCCACCGAGGGATTCCCCGCCGGATGAATCACCCCCGATACCTGCTGCCAGAGGCTGCTGGGGGCTGGCGAAAGACTGTAGGTACGGGCGTCTTGGCGTTTGACCTGGTACCAGCAGGTTGCCTGGCACTGGTCGCACCAAAAGGCTTCTAGCCACTCATTTGACAGGGGAATTACCCGGCCATTGGCCACTAGCGCCACAGATTTACGGCGGCTCATGCCCCGCTGCTGCAGCTGTTCGGCCCGGTCGGCATACAGCGGATATTTTTGACTGACGCTGTCGAGATAGCAGCTGTGAGTCGGACAAAAAATCCCCCGTCGCTTTGAGCGGTTTCGATTACGGCGTTGAGTCATTACCCTGATCCTCCAAACATTTTCTCCAAACATTTCTTCCCAACAGTTAGACTAATATCCGCCACCGTTGCGAATCGGATCCCGATCCGGGTCGCGATCAAACAGCTTGACCGCTAGCACCTGCCGCAGGGACAGAAAAATAAACGGCGGAATCGTCGAAACATAGCGTTTCCACAGTCTTCCCGGCTCCTGCTTGAGCCGATAGGCCCACTCTAGGCCGAGTCCCCGCACCCATTTGGGGGCATGTTTGACCAGGCCGGCATAGATCGGAAAAGCACCGCCGATGCCCACCATCACCGCGTTGATTTGGCCACGATGGTAACTCATCCAGGTTTCTTGTTTGGGGCAGCCCAGGGCCACAAACACTATCCCGGCACCGCTGGCATTGATCTGCTCAACCAGCTGGCGGTCTTCTTCTGGAGTCAGGGGCCTAAAGGGTAAGGGCTGCATCCCGGCAATTTTTAGGGTTGGCAAGTCCCTATGGAGCCGCTGCCGGGCTGCAGCCATGGTTTCAGCATTTGCACCGACGAAGAACACAGCCACCTGGGAATGCTGGGCGCGATCGCACACGGCTTTCAAAATCTCAATACCCGCCACCCGGTCATGGCGCTGACCATTCAGCAGGTTCAACATCCACACCAGGGGCATGCCATCGGGAGTTAAGCAGTCAGCCTGCTGCAAGACCTGAGCAAAATCAGGATTCCAATGGGCCTCCATCAGCATATGCACATTGGCTACACAAACAACCCGACTTAGCCGTTGCTGAGCCCACTGCACCATGCAGTCAATTTGAGTTTCAAAAGGGGCCGCCATGATGGAAAAGCCCAAAACGGTGCCTTGGGTTTTGATATCTAGCTTCATGATTTCAAAAGGATCCCTGAAGGTGTCAAGCGAACCACTGACAACAAACGGATACTTGCTGACAAAAAAACCGAAACGGCTACCAAAGCTCGTGAACTCAGCCCCTCTATACCCAGTCCAGCTCGAGGACCGTAGTGTCCTCTTAGGCAAAACTCCATTTCTGGAATTGGACAAGGCTTAATTGGGCAAAGTTCTCTACCGGAACTAACAGGACGTAACTAACAGAACTCCAAAGACTCGCGCAAAAAAAGGCTCCCAATCGGGAGTATCTGCTCACCCAAATCCGAGTTTCAGGGAAGCATCCAGGCCGTGATTTTCTGCAAGTATCAGCAAATATGCAATCAAAGATCGAACGAATCGATCCATGAGCAGCCCACTGGCGGGCTGAGCTAACTGTCGAAATTCAAATAATCAAATACCTAAGTAATCAACGGAACGGAAATGTATCGGTAAATGCACAGTTCCATCGCCCTGGATGACGAACAATGGTTGATTTAGGTAGAACCCCAATTGCAAGTCCATTACCGGACTTAAACCCATGATTTGGACGTCGCCCATGGGGCTTTGACGTTATGAAGGCAAGTTAACACTCCCTAGTCAAAATTGACTAGGTCCAGGATTGACTTTATCTTTTGTTCACTTTTGTAAAGGCTCCCATAAGCTTTCCAAAAGTCATCTGGAAATCTTGCTGATTCAGTGCCAGGGATTTGAAAAAGGTGCGAGGAGACTAAATTTCGAGTCCTGAGGAGTCGGCGATTGAAAGTTTCACGACTTCATGCATAGCTCTAGGAACCTTTATAGCACCCTCTCCGTCCGCGATCGCCCTTGAGATGTCACTCGAAATCAATGGTTATCCCAGTTAGACATCTCTGCTATGTCTGGCTCCGCTGCCTGGGATTCGCCCAGACACCAGCTTTCTGAAGCCCCGCGAGTCTGCACTACCCCCGATGAATTCTATGGCTATTGATTCTCGATGCACTATCCATATCGTTCGCTCTTTACCCGTTGCTGCTGGATTAGGAGCATTGCTAATTAGCTGGGGAGCCACCGCTGCCTGGTCGAGTCCGCTCAGCTCCCGGTCAGATTTGCCCCTAGCACAGCCTCGACCGGCGATCGCTGAGTCGGCCTATACCCTGGGGGCCGGAGATGTGGTTCGAGTCGATATGTTTCGAGTGCCGCAATATAGCGGTGAATATGAGATTCAGGTCGACGGTAGCCTCTACCTGCCGCTGGTGGGGGCGGTTGCGGTGGAGGGCCTGCCCTTGCCAGCAGCCTCTGAACGGATCTCTACTGCCTATGCCGATATTTTGCGCCGTCCCATCGTCAGTTTGAGCATTCTGCGGCGGCGGCCCCTCGAACTGGGCATTGCCGGAGAAGTTTTGCGCCCCGGTTCCTATACTCTGACCGGCACCGACGCCAGTTTTCCCAGCCTCACCCGACTGCTGGAAATTGCCGGAGGAGTGACCCAGAGCGCTGATCTCAGGCAGGTGGAAATCCGTCGACAAAATAACGGCACGACCCAGGTACTGGCCGTTGACCTCTGGCAGCTGCTCCAAACCGGCGACCAGGGCCAGAATGTCGCCCTCCGAGACGGGGACAGCGTGTTTATTCCTCCGACTGTAGTGCCCCTGGAGGAGGGAGCGCTCCTGGCCAATGCCAGTTTCTATGCCAGTGCGGCCCAGCCGATTGACATCGCTGTAGTGGGGGAAGT
>PYEQ01000472.1 GCA_003017785.1 filamentous cyanobacterium CCP5
AGCAGACCGATTATGGGTGAAATCCCATCTAGAGTCCGAGGAAGAAAAACTCCGGGTTTCAACCTAGACGAGGTTTACATCAATTTTGTGCTGGCTCCTATCAGGGAGTCTTAGGCTGAAGGTAGGGGAAGTCGCATGGGTACCCCGTGAGTTTGGCGATGGCCCATGATCGTACAAAAGCTATCTCAAGCCTTGTTAATTGGGGCTGCCTTGCTGGCAGGAACCCTCCTCATCTTTGGAGATATTGATCGCCGCGATCGCTTCGAGACCTGTCTGCAGTCATGTCCTGTTAACCAGACTGAACCGATCAAAAGCGCAGCCGACCGGCTCCTGCAAAATCAGCTTGAACGATTGGATTTGCTAGGGCGGCTGGCACCGTTGAAAACCCCCATCAGCCTACCCTTTGACTACCGGGATGGCTATATCCTGGTGCCTTTACGGTTGAATCAGATGACCGACCCAGCACTGTTCTTACTGGATTCGGGGGCTTGGGCCTCCATCGTCGACCGCCGTTTGGCCAGCACCCTACCGCTCTTGCCGGAGGTGGAGCTCAACCCACAGACTGCCTACAGCCTGATTAGGACCATTCACCTTGGGGAGGCTCGCTTCAGCCAAATGGGAGCGATCGTGGCACCTTTCAGTGCGGCCGACCAGCCCTTGAGCTGTTTGTCCCCTAACGGAGTTATGGGAGCGAGCTTTCTGCACCACGGCACCTGGCAGATTAACTACCGCGATCGCACCCTCACTCTGGCCTCCAACCTGAATCAGCTCTCCCACTGGCAAACTGCCCGCAGTCTGCCGTTTACTCTTCACCATCAGACCCCGGTAATTCCGATTGAACTGGGGAACGGAGTTGAAATTCAGGCGGTGGTGGATACGGGCTGGAACGGCAGCGTGTACTTAACCCATGCCGATGCCCGCCGGTCAGGAAACCTGTCACTGGCTGTCAAGCAGGTCATGGCTACCCAGGTCGAAACCCTGAGGGGCATGGAAATTCAGCAATTAGCCATGGCCCAAGCGCCGGATTTGCATGTAGGAGGACTGCCCCTGGGACCGATGAATATTTGGGTGGAACAGCAGCCATCTGCTCAGTCCTATTCGCTGCTGGGCAGCGACGTCCTGGAGCACTTTATCGTTACTTTAGACTGGACTGGACAGCGGCTTTTTCTAAAGCCGATCAGCTCCCTACCCAGCCATTCGCCGATAACCGAGAATTACGGATTTCAAGCGCTCCCCCGCCAGCAGCAGCTGATGATTACCGGCCTACTCACCCCGTCTCCCATCGCCCAGGCAGGTGGACGGCTAGGTGATCAAATCCTGGCGATCAATGGAGATGATTATCGCCATATGGGTCAACATCAATTTTGCGACCTGGTCATCAATCCCGTCGGGGCTCGCTACTCTGGCCCCCTTGAGATCAAGCTCAAACGTGGCAATCAGCTGCTTTCAATAACCGTCGTCCCAGCCTCTCAGCCCTAGTTTTGAATATCGGTCTGTATTTGATTGTTCAAAGGTTATTCCCCTGTTCCCGTCAATCCCTGGCTGCATCTTGGCCCCCTATCCGATGGCTGAGGCCGGTATTGATGGGCAAAAAAAATTGGCAGCGGTACGACTCAACCTGCCAGTATGTGTTCTATGATGCAAAATTGATTTGCAAACCATTGGAATGTTAAGCAGTGCACCAGAATGTTAAGTAAGTGACACATTCACGATAGGTGCGTTTTTCTGTTGGAACTGTGTGTTGGAAAACCGAGGTGTTTATGCGTAAGTGGGGATTGCTAGCGGTTGGTTTGGCCTTAACCGTAGCAGCTTGTAGCGGTGGTACAACGACGACCACTGAAGGTGGTTCTGCAGAAGGAGGCGAAGCTACCGCCTCTGCGGGTAGCCGCCTAGACGTTGTGAAAGAGCGTGGACAGCTGATCTGCGGCGTAGACGGGGGCATTCCCGGATTTAGCTTTGTGGATGAGAGTGGGACCTACACCGGCCTAGACGTCGATGTGTGCCGAGCGGTTGCAGCTGCTCTATTTGACGATCCCGAGGCCGTTGAATTTCGGCGGTTAGACTCTACTGAGAGATTCACGGCTCTGGCCGGTGGCGAAGTGGACATGCTGTCACGGAACACCACCTGGACGACCAGTCGGGACACTCAGGTAGGCCTAGAGTTCGCGCCGACCACCTTCTACGACGGCCAGGGGATGATGGTAAGGGCCGATAGCGGGCTCGAGTCCTTGGAAGATTTCGCCGGCAAGGCCGTCTGCGTTGAGACCGGCACCACCACCGAACTCAACCTGACCGACCAGATGCGGAAGCTTGGCGTTGAGTTTGAGCCAGTGGTATTCCAGGATGCGGATGCTGCCTATGCTGCCTATGACGAGGGCCGCTGTGAGGGGATGACCTCTGACAAGTCTCAGCTGATTGCCCGTCGCAGTACTCTGCCAGAACCCAGCGCCCACGTGCTGATGGATGTCACCATGTCCAAGGAACCTCTGGGGCCGGTGACCGTCAACAACGACTCCGCCTGGTTTGATACGGTCAAGTGGGTCACCTACGGTCTGATTCAGGCTGAAGAGTTGGGCATTACCGCTGAGAACATCAGCGAGTTCGAAGGCAGCGAAGACCCCAACATCGCTCGTTTCCTGGGCGAAGAAGGTACCCTGGGTTCTGACATGGGCCTGCCCAACGACTTCATGAAGCGAGCGATCGCGGGTGTTGGCAACTATGGCGAGATCTACGAGCGCAATCTGGGTGCAGAGTCTCAGTTTGAGCTAGACCGTGGACTCAATGCCCAGTGGACCGACGGGGGCCTGATGTATTCTCCGCCGTTCCGCTAAAGAGTTTCGGTAGCGGCCATGGAGCTGCGACTGTAACCGTTAAAATAACGGCTCAAACCAAGGGGGATGCGGCTTAGCCGCATCCCCCTTGGTTATTTGTTGTAACAAAATGAACTTTTCCTGACATCCTTTTTAGACTATGTTGCTTAGAAATCTGAATGACTAAGCCGGTTTCTAAGGCCATCACCGCCGCCGAGCAGCTAGCCAGATCAGATATCCCACTGAACGTTACAGGGACTTTTAATGGCGAGCAATAGTGGAGCAGAGCCCCTTAGCTTTAAGACCTTTCTACGGGACGAACGATTCTGGAAAATCGCCTTTCAGGTAATCACGCTGATAGTCGTGATTGCTATTGCCCTTTTCTTCATTAGCAACCTCAATCGCAACCTAGCTCGCCAGGGAACCGCCTTTGGCTTTAGCTTTCTGACGAATCCAGCCGGGTTCAGTATTGGGGAGAGCGCGATTGAATACCGCCCTCAGGATCCCTACTGGAAGGCCCTCATGGTTGGCCTATCCAACACCCTGACCCTGATCGCCGCTGGCATTGTCCTGACAACCCTGGTCGGCATCGCGGCTGGTGTCGCTAGTTTTTCTCCCAACTGGCTGCTGTACAAGCTCAGTCGAGTGTATGTGGGGCTGGTTCGTAATGTACCGCTGCTGCTGCAGCTGTTTTTTTGGTATTTCGCAATTTTTGGTTCCCTACCCAGACCTGAGAATCAGCTCAGCCTGGCCGGGTTGGCCTACCTCAACAACCGCGGGGTTTACATTCCCTGGCCCGCTAGCGCAGCCCTGGCTCTGTTAGGGATTGCCACGATCGTGATTGGGGCGATCGCCGCTGTACTGACCTGGCGGTGGCGGACCAAGATTCGGGTCGAAACCGGCACCGGCGGCAAGACCCAGCTGGCCATCATGGCCGCGATCGCCGTGGTCATGGTGCTGATTTTGACCATTGGCATGGGCTGGCAGGCCCCGGAAGGGGTCGAAGGGGGCGGCGTCACGGGCGGATTGCGGCTGTCGCGGGAATACGTGGCGGCCCTAACGGCCCTGGTGTTCTACACCTCCGCTTTTGTGGCGGAGATTGTCCGGGCCGGGATTCAGTCGGTGTCCAAGGGCCAGTGGGAAGCGGCGCGATCGCTGGGCTTGAAGTCAGATTTGGTTATGCAGCTGGTGGTGTTCCCCCAATCCATGCGGGTGATCATTCCGCCGATGAACAGCGAGTACATGAACCTGACGAAGAACTCCAGTTTGGCCTTTGCCGTAGCCTTTCCGGAAATTTATTCCATCTCCACTACCACCTATAACCAGAC
>PYEQ01000473.1 GCA_003017785.1 filamentous cyanobacterium CCP5
GACCGAGAAAGACCGCCGCGATCTGGTGTTTGGGCTCAATCAGGGAGTCGACTGGGTGGCCCTGAGCTTTGTGCGCAACCCCCAGGACGTATTAGAGATCAAGGAGATTATTGCCAACTCGGGCAAATCAGTTCCCGTGGTTGTCAAAATCGAAAAGCATGAAGCGATCGAGCAGATGGAAGCGATTTTGTCCCTATCCGATGGGGTGATGGTTGCCCGTGGGGACCTAGGAGTCGAGCTGCCAGCTGAAGAGGTCCCCATTCTGCAGAAACGCCTAATTGAGACGGCGAACCGCCTGGGTATTCCGGTAATTACGGCAACCCAGATGCTCGACAGCATGGCTAACAACCCGCGACCAACTCGGGCCGAAGTATCAGACGTGGCCAACGCAATCCTAGATGGCACCGACGCGGTTATGCTCTCCAACGAAACTGCGGTCGGGCAGTATCCGGTGGAAGCGGTGGCGACCATGGCCCGGATTGCCATTCGAGCTGAGCAAGAACATCTAGACCATTTCATTGACGAAAAGCAGGGGGCTCGCTCGATTCCCAATGCGATCAGTCAGGCGGTTAGCCGCATTGCCTCTCAGCTCAACGCAGCGGCCATTTTGACCCTGACCAAAACCGGGGCTACGGCTCGAAATGTCTCCAAATTCCGTCCGCAGACGCCGATTTTGGCGGTAACACCCCATGTGGAGGTAGCCCGTCAGCTGCAGATGGTGTGGGGCGTTAGACCCCTGCTGGTGCTCGACCTGCCCTCCCCTAGCCAAACCTTTCAGGCTGCAATGAATGTGGCCCAGGAAAAGGCGCTGCTCCATGAAGGGGATTTGGTGGTAATGACCGCTGGGACTCTGCAGGGGGTGTCGGGATCGACAGACCTGATCAAAGTCGACCTCGTAACGGCCCTGCTTGGTCGGGGCATGGGCATCGGCGAAGGAGCCGTCAGCGGTCGGGCTCGAGTGGCCCATAGCGGCTTAGATGTGACTAATTTCAATCCTGGTGAAATTCTGGTGGTGTCGAAAACTAGCGCTGATTTTGTCGAGGCAATTCGGCGTTCTGGCGGTATCATCACGGAGGATGACAGTCTGACTGGCCATGCCGCCGTCATTGGCCTGCGTTTGGGGGTGCCGGTGATTGTAGGCGTCAAAAATGCCACCGAAATTATTCGCGACGGCACGATTCTAACCCTGGATACCCGTCGCGGCCTGGTCTATTCGGGGGCGTTAGGGTCTGTCAAGTCTGAAGCTGCGATCTCGGTCTGACCGGTTTAACCGTTTAACCATGGATGTTAAAGATTTGCTCCGACAGTACGCCACGGGTCAGCGGCGGTTTGTGCTGGCTAGCCTGCGGGGAGTCAACCTGGTGGGGACTTGCTTAGCAGATGCTGACCTGAGTCGAGCCAATTTAACCGAAGCGAATCTGAGTCGAGCCGACCTGAGTCGAGCTGTTCTGGTCAGGGCGAATTTGACCCGGGCAAACCTGCAGAGGGCTAATCTGACGGATGTCGATCTGCGTCAGGCAAATCTGACCGGTGCCGAGATTAATCTAGACGGGCTGCAGCCCCAGGCCTATGCGGGAGCGATTTTGCCCGATGGTCGCCGATCGCCCTTGCCGGTTGCCACGATGGCCGAACCAGTCCCTGATCCTGGCCCAGAGACAGTGCATGACCATCAGCCCTTAGTTAAGCCCGATCAGCAGGTGCAGTCGTCCCCGCTGGAGAGAACGATTCGACGCCAAGATCGGACCATTGCCTGGCGACAACTCCCGTGGCTACAGCTGGCTGCTTGGGGAGTAGGCTATGGATTTTTAGGACTTGCGCTAATTTGCTTGGGAGCAGCCTGGTGGGCCTGGCCCCTGGTGGGCCTGAGTTCTCTACTGTGGGTGTGGCAGCCAAGGCTGCTGCGATCGCAGCCCCTCATAGCGGTTGTCACGGTGATTCTGAGTACCGGTTTATCCTGGCTAGGGCTGGGCCTGGGGTTGCTGCTGTGGGCCATCGGAGCAGTTGGCCTACGCCTGACGGGCTACCCCTGGGAGCGGGCGATCGAACTCGGGGGCTGGCTCGGAGGAACGGGCTGTCTGACGGTGGCGACAATCCCCCTGCTGCTCAGTCGACAGCCCTCCCTGGGCGGGGCGATCGCTTCCACGCCGCCCCTAGGGATAATGATTTTGTTAGGTTTACTGCTGGCTCAAGGGGGTCTACCGGCCTACGACCGGCTACGGGGGCTCAGTACCTCTCAAGCGGGAATCATTTCCAGCCTTGGCCTGACAGTGGTTTTGGGCCTGGCCCTGGGGGGCAGCATGGGGCTACTAGCCTGGAATTTGACCTAAAAGTGGAATTCATCCAGTTTTGATAGTAAATCGGGGATGATCAGCGTTCAGGGGCATAATAGGACCAGCGACAGGACCAGCTGTAGCTTCAGGCAGAGCGCTGCTGGGTGCTATAGCAGTAAGGCCTAGATGTTCAGGCCGAGATATTGAGCATGGCTCGAAGAATTTTCATCGGCGACGTTCACGGTCACTACCAGGGACTAAAGCATCTTTGGGAAATGCTATCGCCAGCGAGCACCGATGAGGTCTATTTTCTCGGGGATTTGATTGATCGCGGCCCCGAGAGCGCCCAGGTCGTCGAATATGTCCGACAGCGGGGCACTGGCTGCGTAATGGGCAATCACGAACAGCTCCTACTGGGTGCTTTTGGGGAGGGCAAAGTTAATCCGGCTGGCCTCCAGGGCTGGCTCTACGGAGGCGGTCAGGCAACTCTTGCCAGCTACTCGGGTGATTCAGCTACCTTCATGGAGCATGTGCAGTGGATGCGATCTCTCCCTCTCTATTTAGATTTAGAGGATGTCTGGCTAGTCCATGCCGGCCTCAACCCCGGTTTACCCATCGCCGAGCAAAGCAGTCACGATCTGTGCTGGATTCGAGAGGTGTTCCACAGCAGTCCTCGTCCCTACTTTGACGACAAGTGGATTATTACTGGCCATACCATCACCTTCACCTTTGACGGGGTAGAGCCGGGTCAGGTCGTCGGTGGTCAAGGCTGGTACGACATCGACACGGGCGCCTATCATCCCCGCAGCGGCTGGCTTACCGGCCTCGATTGGAGCCATCGCCGGCTTTACCAGGTCAACGTGTTTGACCCGTCCCGGGAGCGGGTACTGGCCCTAGATGATGCCGTGGCGATGCTGACGCCGACTCAGCTTCAAAACCGTAGCTCAAATTCAGTGGGTCAACCCTGAGAATTCCGAATACAGGCTGCTTCACCGAGGCTACGTCACTACCGTCTTCCCTCTGAAGTAGTCTGCTAACTGCTGAGCATGGTCGTGGGAGAGATCGTGCTGGGGTAGAGTATCAGGGGAAAACGCCTGAATGTCTACGACCTCCCTCGAATCCTTGGCCTCAGGAACCCCGTCAACCTGGGCCGCGATCGCCACACATACCGAATGAAATCGTGGATCTCGATGGGGTTGGGAATAGACGCCCACTAGTCGATCAAGGCAGCGAATGGTCAAGCCCGTTTCCTCTTGAAGCTCGCGGCTAGCCGCGGTAAGAATATCCTCACCCCAGTCCACAATCCCCCCAGCCAGGCCCCAGCGGCCGCTGTCCCGGCGACGAATTAGCACAATGGTGCCGTCTGGCAGAATTGGAATCACGCTGGTGCCCAGAATCGGATGTCGCAGAATCAGCCCCAATAAAACTCTGACGGCGTACCAGAAATAGCGCATAGGATGAATGGGAAACACCAGGGTTGGAATTTAGCCTAGGGCCGCTAAATCCGAAAGAACTTCGCTGCCGTGCTCAGCTGGCTTGACCTTGCGGTAGATTTTCTCCAGCTTGCCATCGGGGCCAATGATGAACGTGCTGCGGGTGATACCCATATATTCTTTGCCCATGAACTTTTTCAGGCCATAACTGCCGTAGCGGCTGGCCACTTCCCCTTCGGAGTCAATCAGTAGGGGGAAGGGCAGGTTGTATTTCTGAATAAATTTGCCGTGGGACTTGGCGTCGTCAGTGCTGACTCCCAGCACCACCACGTTCTCGGCCTGGTATTGGGGATAGGCATCCCGAAAGCTACAGGCTTCTTTAGTGCAGCCGGGGGTGTTGTCCCGTGGATAGAAGTACAGCACTACCC
>PYEQ01000474.1 GCA_003017785.1 filamentous cyanobacterium CCP5
GCCTCGGGGAAGCGATCGAAGCCCAAAACACCCTCGAGGAGCTAAACATTCCAGCCTGTCGAGCCTACATTCGGGCCTACAAAGTCCATGAACGGGCTGCCTTGGAAGGCATCGCGATCGGGCAGCGAAATGGTCGACAGGCCCAAGCCGCCTTCTCAGACTATCGCCGGGTCGTTGACGAGATATTAACGGATTGGAGAATCCTATGACTAAAAAGCGTCTATCAGATTTGCTTAAAGAAGAAGCCCAAAAACCAGAGGAAGCCACTCCATCAGACCCGTCTACGGCTCAGGATAGCGGCAAGGGTGACGCCAAGCCTGCGGCTAAATCCAGTAGTCGCAGCGCTAGCTCCAGACAGAGCAGCAGTCGCTCATCGCCAGGGAGCCGCAGCCGATCTGGCAGCACCTCAGCCTCCACCAGGTCTCGCAGTAGCAGTCCTACCAAAGCTGACCTGGAGCAGCAGCTCAGTGACCTCCAGACCGCCCTCACACAGGCCCAGGAGCGCGAAGCCCAGCTGCAAAAACGCCTCGATGGCCTGCAAGAAACCATCGAAAAACAGCAGGCCAGCATTTTTGAGCTGAAAGATCAAAAGGAACAGGCCGAAACCACCGCCGCTGAAAAGGCAGAGCAGCTAAAGCAGGCGGAAACTGCCCTGGCAGAAGCTAAGCAGTTGGCCAGTCAGCCCGCGATCGCACCTACCCGCCGGATCAAGTCTCCGGATATTGTGCGTCGGGCCCCTATGCAGGTAAACCCCCGCAGCTCTGCGAAACGTCCCTACCCGGACTATTCTTACCTGAAGGAAAAAGACAACAACAGCAGCATGCTCTCTAACGACGACATTGGCTGGGTGGATTAAGTCTAGTCCACCCGGAGAATTATTGTTTTCCAGGACAAAACTTCCCTTCTGGCCTTGGATACAGGCGCGGGTAACTTACTTGAACCAGGTTTGCCGCAGGGTCCCCTTGTCCCAGCTTGCCAGGTGGGCGGCTGCATCATAGGTGCTCTGCAGGAAGCTGAGCAGGACCTGGTCTGGATCTATTGCTGTCTGCACCGCATTGTAGGGCAGGATAAACTCTCCTAGCTCATCGTGAAAGAATGCCGCCTCTGGCTGCACAGGAGCATGCTTAAAGCCTGCAGGGGTCGGGTAGGCATAGGAATAAAAGGCCGGATAGCCCAGCCCAGCCCCTGGCCAAAACCCGGCGCTGCTGACCTCCTGGCTGTAGGCCTCTTTAGCGACATCATCGGGCAGATTAGGCACGCCACCGGGATGCTCCGGGGCTGATCGCCCTGAAAATCGGGTCACTGCCAGGTCAAAGCTGCCCCAGAAGAAATGCACAGGACTGACCTTGCCGCAAAAGTGAGAGCGAAATTCTCGAAAGACGCGATCGCTCTGTAGCAGCACCCGCCAGCATCGCCGGGCGGCATCAGCATCATAGCTGGCGTGAGTATCGTCTTGTTCGAAGGGAATCGAGTCTGGAATCTCATTCGGCTTGGTGTTGATTTGAACTGAAATATCCAGTTCCGCCAATGCCGCCATAACTGCTCGATAGAAATCGGCAACCGTTCGAGGCCTTAGCTCAACCGTTTGGGTATGACCATCGCTGGTGGTGATTCGGAGCTGATCGCTAATGAAGTCGAAGTCGATTTGAAAAATACCGCTCCCAGAGGGCATTGGCCCCGTCGTCAGTCCTTGGGCGGTCAAATATAGCGCCACATGCCAGGAATGGTTGATCCACGGTGTCTGCACCAGGCGGATTTTGCCCACGATCTGAGTCCACAGATGCAGTGTGGCGTAGGTATCTTGCCAGTCATCGAGGTTGAGCGCAGGCCAAGGGTTCAACATCGTTCGTTTAGAGAGAATGGTTGAGCGATCGCAGCCAGTCTAGAATGTGCTGATTTACCACCTCAGGCCGCTCATCGTGGGGGCAGTGGCCTGTTTTCGGAATCCCGTGAAAGGTGACGTTGGCATCTGCTTCAGCGGCAAGCTGCTGGTAGACAGCCGCTCCCTTAATCGGCGTCCAGGGATCGTCTTCTCCCCAGAGCACTAGCAGCGGCACCTGGATTTGGGGCAGCAGGTCTTCGGGTTTCGGCCCAGCCGGGGCGGTGAGAATCGAGGCGAATACTCTTTGGGCGGCTGGGTCGAGGGCAGGCTGATAGATCATTTCCACCAATTCATCGGTAATGGCGCTCTTATCGCTATATACCTGCTTCAGGGAGCTGCGGATGCGCGATCGCTGCCGCACCCAGTTGAACACCAGCGGGCCAAGCCACTGGGAACTGACCAGATTCGTAAATGTGCCCATGACCATCCGCAAAGGGGGGGGCAGTTCTTCCGGGCGATGGTTGAGGCCCCCTGCACAGTTGAGCAGCACGCCACCGCGAGCAGTTTCTGGATGATTCGCCAGTACCGACAGAGCAATTAAGCCACCGATGGAGTTGCCCACAAATATCGCGGGAGCGCTGATAAACTCGTGCCAAAAGTCCAGCAGCATATGCTGCCACAGCTCCACTGAATAAGCAGCATCGGCCTTGTCAGAATCGCCAAACCCCAGCAGATCTAGAGCATAAACCTGGTAGCCCGCTGCCGCCAGCACCGGGATATTCTTGCGCCAGTGGCCGATGGATGCCCCAAACCCATGGATGAGGACTAAAGGGTCGCCGCTACCCGCAACGGCGTATTTGATGGTATGCCCTCGCCAGGTCCAGGCGTGCTTTTGAATTTCTGTACGGGGGGTAAGCTGAGCTGTCATTGAATACTAAGAAATGTGTCTAGCCCTAGTTTACTGGGTTTGGCAGGATGGCGGCTTCATTGGCTCTAGAGCCCCGAATTCTGGTGGGAGATAGGGGTCTGCGATCGCTCCTGCCATTCCGGCTTTTCCCCACCCCCTCTACCCGATATCAAGGAACCTGGTTTGGATGCAAAGGAACAGCCTTGGGTTCTAAAGAAACGATCAAGTGGTGCAAAGAAACAGGAGTTGTGTGCAAAGGAACGATCAAGTGGTGCAAAGGAACAGCCTTTGGTTTTAAAGGAATAGGAGTCTTGTGCAAAGGAACAGCCTTTGGTTCCAAAGCAACGATCGAGTGGTGCAAAGCAACGATCGTGTATTTTCTTTGAACGCTTATGTGTTCCTTTGCAAGGCATAAAGTTTACTTATCATTTATACAGGCATCAACGGATTGCATGGAATGAAATATTGCTACCACGTTACCGTTCGCTGTAATAACCGAGAGTTTAGGTTAACCCGGTTGGCCTGTCGCGAGGTACTGCTGTTTGCCCTCAAGCGATATCGCGATAAATACGGCTTTAAGCTGTACGGGCTCTGCGTCATGAGCAACCATGTGCACTATCTGCTAGAGCCTCAGCAGTCAGAGGATTTGCCGAAAATTATGCACGACCTGAACTGGTACGCGGCTATGTGCTTCAACGCCATGCTGAACCGGACGGGACACTTTTGGGAGAAGCGATACCATGCTTCGGAGTTCCCAACCGAGGATTATCGGCGGGGACTGTACACCCACTGAACACCCTGCGCTACATCCACGGTAATCCAAAGGCAGCAGCCATGCAGCAGGGCTATTTCTACGACTTCAGCAACTATGGCACCCATGATCGCCTCAGCGATGACGGACTGACCGAGTGGCATCCGGCGTTTCTAAGGCTAGGCCAAACCCTGGAAGAATGCGCCCATAAGTATCGAGGGTTTTGTCAGCGGTATCGTCCCAAACCTAAGCCAGAGAAAAAAGGGCGCTGGGGCAGTAGATTGCTCAAAGGGCTCATGAAGCGGGGCAAAAGGAAACGCCAATCGCCAGGGCAGCAGAAGATCCCTTGGAATCTATGGAGTGATAAAGCTCATCCTGAAATCCATGCAGTTGCCATCAAGTTTATCGAAGCGAACTGTTACGACCCGAAGACCAATGGGTTGCTAATGGAGCTAGAACATACCTAATAGCAACCGAGTCACTTTGGACACCATTCTTACTCTCAAGCATACGGAAGGCGAATCTCTTCTAAAAAGTGCTCGGTAACAGGTATCAGATCTCTGAAAATGGCTTAAATTCGTAGGAACCGACGCAGAAATAAAACTTAAAAACGGGCTGAAGCGCTTATCTGCTAC
>PYEQ01000475.1 GCA_003017785.1 filamentous cyanobacterium CCP5
GATGCCGTCAGGCTATCGATGCAGACAAAGAAAATTCGGCTTCAGACGGAGATCGATCCTCAGATGGTCCAGGTAGCTGGGGATCCCAATCGGATTCAGCAGATTATGGTGAATTTGCTGTCTAATGCTGTCAAATTCACCCCCCATTCAGGTTCAATTACCGTGCGGCTGCAGCAGTGCGATCGCTGCGTTCACATTCAAGTACAGGATACGGGCAAGGGTATTACTCCAGAATTTATGCCCTATGTGTTTGAACAGTTTCGCCAAGCAGACAGCACCATCACCCGGCAATTTGGCGGGCTCGGCCTGGGCCTGTCCATCGTTCGCCACCTGTGCGAACTCCACGGGGGCAGCGTCAGCGTAGACAGCCCCGGCGAAGACCAGGGCAGCACCTTTACGGTGTGCCTGCCCATTCAAGACGGGGACCAGCGACTGGGAGCTCGCCAACAGCTGAAGCGAGTCAGTACCTTGGCCACTGACCTGGACGAACTCACGGTCTTGGTGATTGATGACGATGATGATTTGCGGGATTGGCTGGTGGTCGCCCTTCAGGAACACGGGGCTGAGGTACTGACGGTGGCCTCCGCCAGGGATGGCCTGCAGGTGCTTGACCAGCGCTGCCCGGATGTGATCGTCTGCGACATCGGCATGCCTGATATGAACGGCTACGATCTGATTCGGCAACTGCGGCAGCGATCGGATCACTGCCGCCAGATTCCAGCGATCGCCCTCACCGCCTACGCCGGAGATTTTAATCGGCAATCTGCCCTGGAGGCAGGTTTTCAGCAACACCTGGCCAAGCCTGTGTCTCTGGATCGGCTGAGGCAGGCCATCTCAACTCTGGTGGCGGCGGAGTCCCAGGCCCCAGAGTGAGGCGCTATCGCCGGTTGAACTTGGCTCGCAGGTCTTCCAGGGTAGGAGGCTGGGCCGAATCGTTTGAGGGTGGCTGTTTCGAGGATGCGCCTTTAGCCGACTCGCCCTGGGATTTGCTCCGAGGCTTACCCTGGGACGTGCCTTTGGGAGATTTAACCGAGGCCGTTTGCTGCGAGGATTTTTTTGACGGTTTCGACGACGGGCCTTGCTGGCCGTCCGGCGATCGCATCGATAGGCCAATGCGCTTGAGTTTTTCGTCCACCTCCATCACCCGCACGGTCACCACCTGACCGACTTTGACGATGTCTTTCGGGTCTTTGACGAAGCGATCGGCCAGCTGAGAAATATGCACCAGCCCGTCCTGGTGGACGCCAATGTCTACAAAGGCGCCGAAGTTGGCCACGTTAGTCACCACTCCCTCCAGGGTCATCCCCGGCTGCAGATCGGCCATGGTCTGGATATCGTCCCGGAAGCTGGCGGTAACGAATTGCGATCGCGGGTCGCGCCCCGGTTTTTCCAGCTCCTCCAAGATGTCCCGCAGGGTCGGTTCACCCACGGTATCGGTGACGTAGCGCTTCAGGTCCACCCGATTTAAAGGCAGGGATTGGAGCTGCTGGGGGTTGTCCCCCAGGGTTTTCACATCCACCCCCAGATCTTTGAGAATAGTCGCGACAATGCCGTAGCTCTCCGGGTGAACTGCCGTGTTGTCCAGGGGGTTCTCGCCCTCGCGAATCCGCAGAAAACCCGCCGCCTGCTCAAAGGCTTTGGGGCCGAGCTTGGCCACTTTTAGCAGGGCCTGGCGATTTCGAAACGCCCCATTCTGGTTGCGGTAGGCGACGATGTTGTTGGCGATGGTGGCGGAAATCCCGGACACGTAGGTGAGCAACTCCTGGGAAGCCGTGTTCAGGTCCACCCCCACGTAGTTCACGCAGCTTTCCACGGTATCGGCCAGCTTTTGCTTCAGCCGCTTTTGATCCACATCGTGCTGATACTGGCCGACGCCAATGGATTTGGGATCGATTTTCACCAGCTCCGCCAGGGGGTCTTGCAGCCGCCGACCGATGCTGATCGCCCCCCGTACGGTCACGTCCAGGTCAGGAAATTCCGCGATCGCCACCGGACTCGCCGAATACACCGAGGCCCCGGCCTCATTCACCATGACCTTCACGGGCGACTGGGGAATAGCCTGCAAAACTTCCCCGACAAAGGCATCGGTTTCTCGCCCGGCGGTGCCATTGCCGATGGCAATCAGTGCCACGTCGTGCTTTTGGATAAGCTGCTTCAGGGTTTGGGCCGCCTTTTCCCGCTGGGCCTGGGCCTGGTGGGGGAAAATCGCCTCGTAGTGGAGAAACTGGCCGGTCTGATCGATCACCGCCACCTTGCAGCCGGTGCGAAAGCCGGGGTCGATGGCGATCGTCGGCTTCATCCCCGCCGGGGGAGCCAGCAGCAGATCCCGCAGGTTGGCCTCAAAGGTCTGAATCGATTCCTCGTCTGCCCAGGCTTTTTTCTCGGCGATCACCGTGTTCACCAGGGAGGTCTTCATCAGCCGGTTAAAGGCATCTTGAATCAGATCTCGGTAAAACCTCCACAGCTCCGACTGGCGGCTACGAATCACCTCCGAATCGAGGTGCTGTAAGACCACATCGGTGTCAAAAGCCAGTTCCATACTTAAGACCTTTTCCCGCTCTCCCCGCAGCAGGGCCAGCAGGTTGTGGGGGGCGATCTTACTCACCGGAATTTCGTAGCGGCGGTACAGCTCAAACTTTGTGCTGCCCTCGGGAATTTCCGGGTCAATCTTGGAGCGAAACAGCCCCGCCTTAAACAGATAGTCTCGTACCCAGGCCCGCAGGTCGGCCCGTTCCGCCACGGCTTCGGCGAGAATGTCGGCGGCACCGCTGAGGGCATCTGCAGCGGTTTCGACCCCCGCTTCCGGATTCACAAACTCCGCTGCCGCTTGGGCCAGATTTAGGCTGGGAGCCTGGGGCTGGTTGTGTTCGGCAATCAGGTCCGCCAGGGGCTCCAGCCCCTTTTCCTTAGCCACCGTGGCCCGGGTGCGACGCTTGGGCCGATAGGGCAGGTAGAGATCTTCCAGGTCAGTCTTCTGGGTGCAGGCTTCGATCTGGGCCTGGAGTTCGGGGGTGAGCTTGCCCTGGTCGGCAATGGATTTGAGAATGGTCTGTTGACGGTCCCCTAGCTCAGTGAGGTACTCATAGCGCTCCTGCAGCGATCGCAACTGCACCTCGTCCATGGCCCCGGTGCGCTCCTTGCGGTAGCGGGCGATGAAGGGCACCGTCGCCCCCTCTTGTAGCAGAGCCAGGGCTGCCTGAAGATCACGGGCAGGCACTGACAGTTCTTTGGCTAGCAGCTGGATCAGATCGCTCATAAGGGTCGAACCGCAACCTCAATCAGACTAAGGATGCAGTTTAGCACTGGCCCCGCTGCCTCAGCCCACACCACAGGTAGCGGAGCAATTGGCAAAAAAAGTACAAATAGCCGGCGATCGCCTGTGCAGAACTGGAAAAGTTGATATAGACTTACCGGCATCGCGGTCTGAGTCAGAAAAACACCCCAAGGCCAGGCCCATTTTGCCGGACAAGCCAGGACAAGCTAGATGAGTCAGCCCACCGAATCTAAATCTGCTTCCGCCGTCGACCTCACCGCCGAAATGGATGCGGCTACGCTGGTGGACTCCTACGCCGACAGCCTGATGGACACCCTGTTTGAGCATGTCGATCAGCTGCTGGAGGGGGATAGCGACACCATTGAGACGGTTCTGAAGGATCGCTCCAATCTCGAAACAGACGTCATGCCCCTGGTAACGCCGCTGATGCCCCTAGCCGGAGCAATTGATTTGCCTCCCCTGAGCGATCCGGCCCCGGCCCCAGCCGCGCCGAAGCTCCCCTGGTATCGCCGCCACCTGCCCCAACTGCTCTCAGGCGCAATGGTGGTCACCACCGCCGGCATCACCGGGCTCTGGTTTGTGTTTAGCCAGCAACAGCCCGCCTCAGACCTGCCGGTAGCCCCTAGCGATGTTCAGACCAGCACCGATACCGAGTTTTTGCAGTATCTGCAGCGCTCCCTAGACGCCATCGACGCCCAGGCCGAAGCCGTGGCTAACGGCACCGCTCCGGCGGATATGCCCCAGATGCCCGTTTTGCCCGATGCCGCAGGCCCCAACGGCAGTCTGCCCGGAGAGCCCGTCCCCGGTAGCCCGACTCCTGGCCGTTCTGGCCCCATCAACGTAATTG
>PYEQ01000476.1 GCA_003017785.1 filamentous cyanobacterium CCP5
GTGGAGGTGTTTGTGGTGCTGATGGCCACCTATCTGATTATTTGTCTAATCATCACCCTGCTGATGAACCTGCTGAACCAGTCCGTGCAGTTCAAGGAGCGCTAACCATGACCTCTGCTACCCCTGATTCTTTCTCATCTGCACCGCCAGAGGTCAAAAAGGCTGGGGCGGGAGCCTGGATCAAAAAGAACCTGTTTAGCGACTGGTTCAACAGCCTGCTTACCGTAGTGATTACCGTGGTGCTCGTCAGCGGCTTCTATCGGCTGATCAGCTGGGCCCTGACCACCGCCCAGTGGGGCGTGATTCCCAACAACTTCGGCCTGCTGATGTCCGGCACCTATCCCCAAACGCTGTACTGGCGCATCTGGATCCTGCTGGCCCTCACCTGTGCCCTGGCTGGCCTCTCCTGGGGGGTGCTGGGTCGCAACGTATCCACCCTGTTTAGTCGCGGGGTGTTGATTGGCTTCGGGGTCGTTTGTGCCTTTATCGTCCTCTTTCCCCCGACCCGGCCCCACAGCTTAAAGCTGCTGCCCATCGTGGCGATCGTCGCTGGCATGGCCTGGGTCGGTCGCCAGGCCGCTCATAAGGTTTCAGGCCTGGGGAAATGGGTGTCCTTGGCCTGGTTTGTGGCCTATTTTGTGGCTCTGTGGCTGGTGGGCGGCGGCCTGGGGCTGAGGAATGTTTCCACCAACGACTGGGGTGGCCTGGTGCTGACCCTGATTGCGGCAGTGAGCGGCATCGCTTTGTGCTTCCCCTTGGGTCTGCTGCTGGCCCTGGGACGCCGCAGTGCTCTGCCGGTGGTGCGCTGGCTGGCGACAGCCTACATCGAGGTGGTGCGAGGGGTCCCCCTGGTGGCTTTTCTGTTCATGGGCCAGGTGATGATTCCCCTGTTTCTACCGGAGGGGGCTCGCCCGGATCGCATCCTGCGAGCGATTATTGCTTTGGCGTTATTTAGCGCCGCCTACCTGGCTGAAAACGTCAGAGCCGGCCTCCAGGCCGTGCCCCGGGGGCAGCAGGAAGCCGCTCAGTCCCTCGGGCTGAATACCCCCAAGACCCTGGGGTTGATTATTCTGCCCCAGGCCTTAAAAATTGCTATTCCAGCGATCGTCGGGCAGTTTATTAGCCTGTTTCAAGACACCACCCTGCTGGCGATCGTCGGTTTGGCAGAACTGTTGGGCATTGGGCGATCGGTACTGGCCAACCCCAGCTATCTCGGTCGCTATGCCGAGGTCTATTTGTTCCTGGGGGTGATCTACTGGTTCTTCTGCTATGCCATGTCCCTGGGTAGCCGCAAGGTCGAAGAGAAGCTGAATACAAGCAATTAGGCTGAACTGGGTTACGTGTAACAGTTGACAGTAAGAACCTCTGATTTAGCCTATTTTGAGGCAGAATTAGGCTAAGCATGGCCCGTTAATGCCCTCAAGCGTGCCGTTAGCCTCCGCATTTTTGATCATAGGGCAGGTTTTCTCCGCCCATCTCCGAGCTGCTGGTACTAGGTAAGAATCCATGACACAGTCACAGACTGAAACCACTCCCACCGGGCAGATCAATGCCGAGCCCGTAATCGTCGCAACTGACGTCGAGAAGTGGTATGACAACGGCTTTCACGTCCTCAAGGGCGTCACCATGACCGTTTATAAGGGTGAAGTGCTGGTGGTTATGGGGCCCTCGGGTTCGGGTAAATCCACCTTCATTCGCACCTTCAACGCCCTAGAGCCCTACCAGAAAGGCAACATCGAAGTAGACGGCATTCGCATCTCCCACGACCTCAAGAATATTGAGGCGATTCGGCGGGAGGTGGGTATGGTGTTCCAGCAGTTCAACCTATTTCCCCACCTGACGGTGCTGCAGAACGTTACCCTGGCTCCGATCTGGGTGCGCCGCTGGCCCAAGGCCAAAGCCCAGGAGGTGGCGATGCAGCTGCTAGAGCGGGTCGGTATTTTGGAGCAGGCGCAAAAGTTTCCAGGACAGCTCTCCGGGGGGCAGCAGCAGCGGGTAGCGATCGCCCGTTCTTTAGCCATGCAGCCAAAGGTGATGCTGTTCGATGAACCTACCTCGGCCCTCGATCCAGAAATGGTGCGGGAAGTGCTAGACGTCATGCGTAACCTGGCCAAGGAGGGGATGACCATGGTCTGTGTCACCCACGAGGTCGGATTTGCTCGGGAAGTGGCTGACCGCGTTGTCCTCATGGACGGTGGCTACCTGGTTGAAGAAAATACCCCGAATGAGTTCTTCAATAATCCCAAGGAAGAACGCACTAAGAAATTCCTTTCCCAGATTCTTTAGGTCGTCCCTAGGGCGGAAACTCAAAACTTTTTTGGGGTCAGGACGGAGTTTTCGGCAGTTCCCAAGGCAGAATGGGTAACTGTAGCTATTTGCGGAATCCTATGACTTCTGAGAAAGCTGTGGGCAGTCCAGCGGTGTCCCCTCTGGCGGCTATTGCCTTAAAGCTAGTGGGCGTCGTGACTATTTTGTCAGCTTTGCTGGACTATTTGGTTTTGGTGATTCCGCCAGATTTGACAAACGCCCAGTGGCAGCTAGCCACCTCCACTCAGATTGTTGATCGGGGCATCGTACCGCTGGTGGGCGTTGCTCTGCTGCTGACTGGTTTTTGGATCGAGAGCAGCGTTGGTCAGGCTACCCAGTCCTCCAGCCTATTTGTTGACTCCCGCTTCTGGGCCTGCCTGCTGTCTACTGTGCTAGGGCTGATCTTTTTGCTCCTGACGGTGGTCCATATCAACAGCGTGCGGGCGACTACCCAGGAAGCCCTCTCTCGGGTTAGTGACGAAGCGACTCAGGCGACTACTCAGCTCCAACAGCGACTCTCCAGTGAGCTTTCTCAGCAGCAGAGTCAGCTGGGTGCACTGCTGCAGAATGAAGATCTACTGTCCCAGGCGATCGCCAGCGGGCAGATTCCCGAAGATATTCAGCAGTTTCAAAATGACCCGGAAGGGCTCAACCAGTTTCTAGAACAGCGGGCCGGTGAAGCGCGTCAGCAGCTAGAGACCCAGATTGGCACCCGTCGCGAAGAGGCCGAGCAGCGAGTCAGATTGCAGGCTCGTAAATCAGCCATCAGAATCTCAGTCAGCAGCCTGTTGCTGGCGATCGGCTACTCCATAGTCGGCTGGATTGGACTGCGACGTCTGCTCACTCTGACGCGGGCCTAGCGGAGTTGATGCAGGCCCGATCACCGTCCATTTGCGCGATCGCTGCTACGGTTGGAGCTGCCAAGGCTCTGCTGCCCTTTTGTGTTGGCACCCAGACTTCTCTTTGGCTGCCCAAAAAACTGGAGATGGCTCTGACTGAGCCAGGGTTAATGCCTTGCTACTACGACGGTCCCCTGGGACCGGTTGTCGCGGATTTGTGGCGTCAATCGGATGCCCTAGTTTTTGGCCTGGCTACCGGAGCCGTCGTGCGGCTAATTGCGCCGCTGCTAGAGAATAAAGACAGGGATCCGGCCGTGGTCGTGGTCGACGAAGGCGGAGAGTTTGCCATTAGTCTTTGTGGTGGTCACCGGGGCGGGGCCGACCGACTGGCTCAGCAGGTGAGTCAGTACCTTAATTCGACTCCGGTAATTACCGGGGCTGCCAGCCATCTCAATCTCCCCGGCATTGACGTACTAGGCGACCCCTTTGGTTGGCATCGGGGCAGCGGTGACTGGACCGGTGTCAGCGCGGCGATCGCCCACCGCCAGCCCGTTCAAATCATCCAAGAGGCCGGATCCACCCTCTGGCAGGAGCATCTGTCCGCTGATCATCCGTTTCAATTTGGCTGGCCAGAACATACCGCCGAGGGCCAAGAACAGCGGCCCGAACCCCAAGCTCGAGTCTGGATTAGCCCGATTCAGAGACAGTTTGCCCCAGACAGTGATCTGCCCAAAGTTCAGTGGCATCCGCGGGTGCTGTGGGTAGGGGTTGGCTGTGAGCGAGGCAGTTCTAAAACCCTGATTGAATCAGCCATTCAACGGGCCTGTCGGCAAAGTCATCTGGCCATGGGGGCGATCGCTGGCATTGCCACCCTGGATTTAAAGGCGGAGGAGCCAGGACTAGTAGACCTGTGCCAGGAAAGAGGCTGGCCCCTACGCTGCTTCTCTCCT
>PYEQ01000477.1 GCA_003017785.1 filamentous cyanobacterium CCP5
GGTCTTGTTGGTGCCATCGATGCGCATGGCCATGTCCACCCAGCGGCGAGTCTGGGGGTCGCTTTCGTACTTTGCTTTGAACTCCGGGGTGGGGGTATCGTCGGAGATCATCACCTTCAGCTTGGTGGGTTTGCCCCGGGACACCGGAATCATTTTCGCCATCCGGTCGGACTCGGCGTAGGGAATGTCCAGCACTCGGGCTACGTCCTTCAGCACCGCCTTGGAGGTCATGCGGTTGAAGGTGATGATCTGGGCCACCCGTTCTTCCCCGTAGCGGTCGGTGACGTAGTCAATCACTTCGTCCCGGCGATCGATGCAGAAGTCGGTGTCAATATCCGGCATCGACTTGCGTTCTGGGTTCAAGAACCGCTCGAACAGCAGTCCGTGGTGCACCGGGTCGATGTTGGTGATGCCCATGGCGTAGGCCACCAGGGAGCCCGCCGCCGATCCCCGGCCCGGCCCCACGGGAATGTTGTTTTCCCGAGCAAAGCGAATATAGTCCCACACCACCAGGAAATAGGTGGGGAATCCCATTTGGATCATCATCTCGATTTCGTATTCGAGGCGATCGCGGTACTCCTGGGAAATCGCCCCGTAGTCAGCGGCTTTGAACCGCTGTACCAGCCCGTCGCGGGCCACGTGGGCCATGTAGGCTGCGGCCCCCTCAAACTCGTCCGGGATCGGGAAGTCCGGAATCCGGGGCTGGCCCAAGATGCCCTCGTAGGGCTCGATTTTGTCGGCCACCTCCAGGGTGTTGCGAATGGATTCTTCGATCACCTCCGGCTCCAGGTGGTCGCGAAATAGCTGTCGCATCTCATCGGTGGACTTCAGATATTCGGTGCCGCTGTAGCGCAGCCGCTTGTCTTCGGTGAGCAGCTTCCCCGTCTGGATGCACAGCAGGGCATCGTGGGCTTCGACGTCGTTACAGGAGATGTAGTGGGAGTCGTTGGTGCAGATGATTTTGATGTCGAGTTCCCGGGCGATTTTGAGAATCTCCACGTTGACGATCCGGTCTTCGGGGGAGCCGTGATCCTGGATCTCCAGGTAGTAGTCCTCCCCAAACAGATCTTTGTACCACTGGGCCACCCGTCGGGCAATCTCCGGGCGCTTCTGCAAAATCGCCTGGGGCACCTCGCCCCCCAGGCAGGCGCTGGTGACGATCAGCCCCTCCCGGTACTGCTCGAGCAGGTCTTTGTTGATGCAGGGGCGAGAGAAAATCCCCTTGCCCTGCACCCCCTGGAGGTGGGAGAGGGTGGTGAGCTTCACCAGGTTCTTATAGCCCTGGGTGTTTTTGGCCAGCACCACCTGGTGATACTTGGGTCGCCGCTGCTGCTGGGTGATGTCCCCGTTGATCAGGTACATCTCGTTGCCGATGATCGGCTTGATGGCCCGGCCCTTGCACAGCTTCATCAGCTCGATCGCCCCGTACATCACCCCGTGGTCGGTGAGGGCGATCGCGGGCATTCCTAACTCCTCCGCTCGATCCAGCAGCTGGGGCAGCTGACTGGCCCCGTCGAGCAGGCTGTAGGCGCTGTGGATGTGAAGACCAACAAAGGACATGGCGGTGCTACAAACGCTGAGGACAAGGATTTTGCGCTTTGAACAAACCTCTCCACTGGGCAGCTGATTGAGAAGTAGACAGAAAGACGCAAGATGCCCCTAAGCCTAACGGATCTTGGCCGCTATATCTAGCAAAAAATCTGTTTCGAAATGATACTAAACGCCAAATGTGGAGCACCCGTCCGCAAAGCCCCGGCCATTCTTTATTTAATGCTGCCTAGTCTCCAGCGCAGCTGTTTGCGAAAGCGATACAGGGCCAGGGAGACCACGTTGGACTCATCCAAATCTGAAAGCAGCCAGTCGTCAGACTCCGGGATGGCAATCTGGTTGACTTTCACCGCCAGGGCCGCTTCTGGCCCCCAGCTTTGCTGCCTGACCCAGCAGCGATCGCCCTCGCAGCGAATCACGAGAAAGTCAGGAATTGCCCTGGGCTGCCCCTTGAGGCGAATAGAAGAACCGGACCTGAGCGTCAGAGAAGGCATCTGCAGCACCCTAAAAGAAGGCCGTTGCTATAGAGTAGTTCAAATAAACTAATTTGCCAATTGATTTTGACAGCTAGTCGTCACCCATGAGCTGCTCCAGCAAACCGAGATCGCACATTCTGCATCCTGAATTAATACCTATTTTAGCTTTTTGGCAGCCGGCCAGTTTAAGCCCTTCGGGGAATAAGGGTTAAGATTGGCGGTTCCCCCTTGCATAGGCCCACAGGACTAAGATCGAGGCAGATTATCAAAAGCAGCTCCCATGCAGACACAGATTCCTCCCCTAGCAGAAACTCTGCGCCATCGACGCCAGCGCCTGGGCGCATTGATTGACTTCCCAGCGCTGATCTGGGCCGGAGAGGCACCAGCGCGGAATTTTCCGGCCAATCGCTATCCGTACCGAGCCAGCAGCCATTTTCTGTATTTTGTCGGTCTGCCTCTGGAGGGAGCAGCGGTGCTACTGAATCGCGGACAGATCACCCTGTTTTGGGATGAACCCGGAGCAGGGGCCGCTCTTTGGCATGGGCCGATGCCAAGCCGGGACGAGATTGCCGCTCAAATTGGGGCGGCAGACGCCTATCCCCGCGCAGATCTCCAGCCCTACCTTGCCAAGGCAGCAGTTCTACCCGGTCAAAAGCAGATGGTCTCTTTGCCTAAGCGGGACATTCCCAGTCACTTGGATCAGCAGCTAGCGGCGGCAGTTGTGGAGCTACGGCTGATCCACGATGGAGCGGCGATCGCTGAAATCGAGCGAGCGGCCGCCGTCTCCGTGGCGGCCCATAAAGCGGGCATGGCCGCCACCGCTGCCGCCACCACTGAAGCCCAGGTGCGGGCGGCAATGGAAGGGATGATTCTGGCCCACAACCTGAGCTGCGCCTACAGTAGCATCGTCACCGTCCACGGCGAAGTGCTCCACAATGAGCATTACGACCATCGGTTGCAATCGGGAGATCTGCTGCTAGCGGATGTCGGAGCTGAAACGCCCTCCGGCTGGGCCTCGGACATTACCCGCACCTGGCCAGTCAGCGGCCAGTTCTCACCCAGCCAGCGGGCAATTTACGACGTAGTGCTAGCGGCCCATGATGCCTGTATCGCTGCCGCTAAGCCAGGGATAGAGTACCGAGATATCCACCTGCTGGGGGCCAAGGCGATCGCCGAGGGACTGGTAGAGCTGGGCATCCTGCGGGGAAACCCCGAAGATTTAGTCGCTCAGGATGCCCACGCTCTGTTCTTTCCCCACGGCATTGGTCACCTGCTGGGATTAGACGTTCATGACATGGAGGATTTGGGAGATCTAGCGGGCTATGCTCCCGGGCGGGAGCGCAGCGATCGCTTTGGCCTAGCATTTCTGCGCTTAGATCGGCCCTTGAGAGAGAACATGATAGTCACCATCGAGCCTGGCTTTTACCAGGTGCCCGGTATTCTCAATGACCCTGGTCGACGAGCAACGTATCAATCCGTGGTGAACTGGGAGCGGCTAGCTGAATTTTCGGATGTGCGAGGCATTCGCATCGAAGACGACGTATTGATTACGGCAAAAGGGACTCAGGTGGTGACGGCCGATTTGCCCACCGCCGCTGCCGACATCGAAGCCCTAGTGACGGATTAAAACTCTTGACAGATTAAAACTCGTGACGGCTTGAAACCTAAAAAAACTGCCCCGGTGATACCGGAGCAGTCGATAACTTCAACGAAACTGACCAAGGAGCCCCTAGGGACGAGAACCAACCAGGGCAGGTTCCCGTTCAGAGCTGGCAAACAGCTGACCGTCTTCGTCCAAGTCGAGTAAAACAGTGTCGCCGTCCTGGATCGCCCCAGACAGAATTTCTTCCGCCAGGGTATCCTCAATGATGCGAGCAATGGCGCGGCGCATGGGACGGGCTCCGTAGCGCTGGTCATAGCCTTCTTGAATCAGCCGCTGCTTCACCGCATCTGTGACCTGGATGGTCATCTGGCGTTCTTCCAGGCGACGATTCACCTCGTCCAGCATCAGGTCAGCTACCTGCATCACCTCTTCTCGAGTGAGCTGGCGGAAGACGATGATTTCGTCG
>PYEQ01000478.1 GCA_003017785.1 filamentous cyanobacterium CCP5
CTGTAAACTTGATTGCATTGCTGAGCAGGTGCAGCAGCACCTGGCGCAGGCGTTTATCGTCGACGTGGACTGCCGTTGGCAAACCCGATGGTTCCTGATAGACAAATTCAATGCCCTTTTGGCGGGCTTTGATGACACATATATCAGCTGTACTGAGAAGAAAATTCGGCAGATGAAAATCCTGGGGGTAGAGCTCCATCTTGCGGGCTTCAATTTTAGCCAGATCCAAAATGTCGTTAATCAGCGTCAGCAGGTGAGTTCCGCACTGGTGGATGACGCTGACACCCTGCTTTTGCTTGGGTGTTAGGGTTGAATCCCGAGTCAAAATTTGGGCGTAGCCCAACACGCCATTCAAAGGCGTACGCAGTTCATGATTCATGTTGGCTAGGAATTCACTCTTAGCGCGGTTGGCCATATCTGCGGCTTCTTTAGCGGTTTGCAGCTCTGCTGTGCGGGCGGCGACTCGCTGTTCGAGCTTTTCATTGGCGTTAGCCAGCTTACTAACCGATGCTTTGACCTGACTGGCCATGTGGTTGAAGGTGTGAGCCAGAATCCCTAGTTCATTGTTAGTCGTAATGTTGACCTGGGCGTCTAGCTCCCCTTGACTGACCCGTACTGCTGCCTGGGTCAGCTGCTTGAGGGGGGCTGTCAGCCGATTGGCGACGATCCAACCGGCCGCGATCGCCAACCCCAGTAGCAAACTGGTTCCTCCCCCCATCACCAGCACCATCCGATAAAGGGGAGCGTAGGCTTCTCGGGTAGGCAGTTCTACTACCACATTCCAGCTGACGTTATTGACTGGTGTCATGGCTCCCAGCACCGGCTGGTCCAGTAGCCCCTGATATCGGTTGATAACGCCTGTTTTAGCCTGCTTGAGGGAACTCATCAGGGCTCGCCCGCTCAAGTCCTGCAATTCTGCTGGATTAAGTCCGTCCACATGATTTGAGCTGGTCAGCACATAGTTGCGTTCGTCAATCACGTAGACATAGCCGGTTTCACCCACTGGGTTCTGGGAAACGATGTACTCGAGAAAGCTCAGATTCACCTCAGCCAGCAGTACCCCGTCGACCTGATCCGCCTGATTGCGAATGGGCACTGCCATGGTCACCACCGGCATATCCGTCGCCGGATCAATAGATACTGGACCAACATATTCTTCCTGCTGCCGGTAGGTGCGTTGAAACAGCGCTGAATCAGCGTAGTCAGTTGGTAGCGCTATCTCATAGGGGGAAACGGAGGTGACCAACTGGCCCTGGCTGTCCAAAATAGCGATCACTTCGTAGGCATCGTTGTGCCAGGTCAGTCCTTCCAGCAGATTATCCAAAGTCGCCTTATCTAAGTCGCTCAGCCCTTTTATCCGGGCTAGATAGCTGAGTTTGCGCTGCAGATCATCGATGTAGTTGGCAATTTGATTGGCGGCTACCTTGCTGCGAGCGTCCTGGAGCTCCATCATTTGGGATGACTGGGTTTGGGAACTCCAGTAGATCAAGATAGCTCCAACGGGCAGAACACTCAGCAGCACCATGGCTAGGAGGCCTAACCGGACCTGGGCGGCGATAGTTTTCAAAGTAAACCAGCGGCTAGGTTGGGGGGCAGCTGACTCTGACTTAGACAAGGGAGAAGGCATTGCAGGTGCGGTCATGGGCAGTGATGAAGCAATGGGTTAAGAACACAGACGGCACGGACACTGGCCTAGAGTGCCCGCACCATCTTGGGTATATCGTTAGTTCTGGGGAGCAGAAATATCGATTTCCCCAGCCATGACTTTTGCTTTAATAGTTGTAAATTCAGCTTCTTGCTGAGGAGTAAGGGAGCCTCGGAATGGAGCGAAATCGTAGATGCCCTCTTTCAGCCCAAACTTATAGAGTTTGCCTTCCCATCGACCCTGCTGCATCAGGTCGGCAGCATTCAATACCAGATGAGGAATATCCTGCAGAACGCTGGTAATAATGTGGTTAGGGGCTAGTTCATACTGATCGTTGGTCCAGCCGATAATATTGATGCCTTCGCGCTCGGCCAAGCCTTCAATTGCCCCAACTCCGGCCTCGTCAGCGTTAATGGCGAAGCTGTCGTAACCGGCATCGGCAAGTCCTAGAGCGACTTTTTTACCTTGCTCACCATCAGTCCAGGTTTGTAGAAATTCGGTAGTGATTTCGATATTTGGATTGGTGTCCGCAACCCCTTTACGAAATAAAGCGGCTTCTTCTTTGTAGACTGGATAATCGTAACCGACGATGTAGGCAACCTTGTTGGTTTGAGTTTTCATCGCCGCCAGCACGCCAGAGAGATAGCCGACTTCGCCAGAGCGAAAGGCCACAGCCCCGAGGTTTTTGTTATTGCCAGCGTAGGTAGTAACAATGGCAATTTTAGAGCGGGGAAATTCGGCGGCGATTTTCTCGGCCGGCTCGATGTAGCCACCGCTGTGGGCAATTACTAAGTCATAGTCGGACTCAATATATTCCCGCAGAATGCCTTCGGCGTCTTCTACGGCAACGGGGCCTTGAAAGTCAACTTCGGCATTATATTCTTCTTGAATAAGCTGCAAACCTTCGTAGCCGGACTGGCTCCAGCTGCCATCATCATTAGAGCCGGAGGAAATCATAGCAACCTTTAGGCTGCTGGTAGTGCCAGAATTTGAATCCGTTTGAGTAGCCTGTGGAGCACTACAGCTAACGGTAATAACAAAGGTGGTGATCGCCAACAAAAACGCAAAGATGGGTAATTTTAATCGCATGGAGATTGACCAAATGACTACTAAACTGACTTAGCCTTAGCGAGCTGCGGTGGCCCAAACCCTTGGCTGACTCCGATAGGGAGACTTGATTTCATCCGGTAGGGGTTAAAAGCTTCCTTGATGGCGGCGAAGGCAATCGGCAAACCATTGACTGAAGACAGGCATGGCAATCAATCGACGTTCTGAATAGCCATGACTGGGTCAGGAACTACTGGCAGAATGCCCATGAATCAGCTCAGCCTATCGGCGGAGATAACTTGACAAGACTAGGCCAAATGGGTAATCAGCCTGGCGATCGCCAGGCTGATGGCTAAGCAGTATTGAAAGTGTTTAATGCTGGCCCTAGGTGCGAGGTTGAGACGCTATCCGCTGAAAGCTGCCGGGACCGCATTCTTTCTCGAATTCCTGGGTGATCCAGTCGGCGCGTTTACCGATGCGCTTGGCGCTTTTGGTGAGGTACTCCAGAAACTCTAGCTGCTGGTGCAGAGAGGGGCGATTGCCGAGCAGCGACCCCCGATACCAGTCGGACTGGGGCCAGCGACCGCAATGCTCCCAAAAGGAGCGATCGGCCCAGGTGGGGGCATTGCCCCGCAGGTAGGCGCGGCGGCGGTGGCTGTGGAATAGCTCAATCAGGGTGGGAATGTCGTTGATCTGGTGGGCCTGATCTCGCGAGTAGATTTCTACCATGTCTGCCGTGTTGATTGGCCGTTCTGAAGTCCACTGATGACCACAGTCAGGGCATTTGACAATGAACGCATAGACAATACGGCCGCATTGAGGGCAGGGCTTCATCGGTGGCGCTCCAGCACCTTCAGATGAGCCGTCTTTTTGCAAGGGCAGATGGTATTCTTTGATGTCTTCTGGGAAGCCCAACCGCTCTAGGTTGCCGGCCTGATCCAGAATGATGCCGTACTGCTTGCCGGTCTGGGGCGAAATCCGCATCACCCGGCCAATCTGCTGGAGATGCAGGGCGCTGGACTGGGTGGGCCGCAGCATCAGCCCCACCTCCACGCTGGGCTCGTCAAAGCCGATGCTAATCACGTTGCAGGAGGTGAGCACTAAGATTTTTTCTTCCCGCAGCTCCCGATACATGCGCTGGCGCTCTTTGATAGGCGTTCCTCCTTCCACGGTGTCGGTGGGGATGCCGGCGGTGCGAAAGGCGTCGGTGACGTGGCGGGCATGCTCCAGGTCAACACAGAAGGCGATGGTGCGTTTGCCGGGGGTAAGTCGGTGCCATTCGGAAACGATGCGATCAATGAGTTCGGGGCGATCGCAGGCATTCTTCAGCCCCGCTTCGTCATAGTCCCCTCTCACGGTTTTCACATCTTTAAGGTTGGCGACGCCATCCGGTGG
>PYEQ01000479.1 GCA_003017785.1 filamentous cyanobacterium CCP5
GCAGCAGGTGCAGACCCGCCTCGACACTCTGATGGCCGACATCGAAACCCGCCTCAGCCAGCTGCAAACCGACATCGAAACCGGCCAGGAGGCTACCCTCGGAGATCTCTCCGCCCTGAAGCAGTCTTATCTAGAGCGACTAGAGGCGATCCAGGCCGACGCCCAGACCCAGAAAGACGCGATCATGCGGCAGCTGGGAGCCCTCACCCCGCAATACCTGGCGGATTCCTTTGTCAGCGAGGCCCAGGCCCGCTTCGCCGAAATCGCCGACAAGCTAGAGCGGCTGCAGACCAACCGGCCCCAGCTCTTCCAGACCGCCGACGAACACCTAGAAGCCGCCCGCCGCTACCGGGCCGAAAGTCGCATCGCAGAAGCCCTGCAGGAATTCGACCGAGCCCTCGACATTCAGCCCAGCAATCCCCAGATCTGGATGGAAAAGGCCCAGCTGCTGGCGGAACAGGAGCGGCTAGAGCAATCTCTAGAAGCCCTGGATCACCTGCTCAGCCTGGAGAGTACTAACGTCGAAGCCCTGTTTCAAAAAGCCCAAATTTTGCGGGAGCTGCGCCGCCAGGAGGGGGCCCTCGATACCCTCAATCGCTTCACCGAGCTGGCCCCAGCAGATCCGAAGGGATGGCTGACCCAGGGGCTGGTGCTGAGTCGCCTGAAGCGCCGGGAAGACGCGATCGCCGCCTTCGACAAAGCCCTGGAAATCACCCCCGACTACCATGAAGCCTGGGTGAATCGGGGAGTTTCCTACGGCATTCTAGAAAACCACGAAGAGGCGTTTCGTTCCTTTGATCGGGCCGTGGAGGTACAGGCCAACGACGCGATCGCCTGGCTGAACCGGGGTCTGTCCCTGATTGAGTTGGGCCGCTTCGACGACGCCCTGGAATCCTTAGACAAAGCCACCCGGTTCAAGCCCGATTCTGCCAAAGCCTGGGATAATCGGGGCTACGTGCTGGTGAAGCTGGGCCGTGATGCCGATGCGATTAAGAGCTTTGACAAGGCGATCGAGCTTGACCCCGACTACGCCAAAGCCTACTACAACAAGGCCACCTGCTACGCCCTGCAGCGGGAGTTCGACCTGGCTATGGAAAGCCTCCAGCCCGCCGTCCGCCTCGACCCCGACTACAAAGCCGAAGCCCGCACCGACCCCGCCTTCGATGAGCTGTGGGGCGATACCTGGTTTAGGGAAATCGTGGAATGATTCAACCCCATGGATGTCAGTCTTGTCTTTCGTGAAGCCGTCAAGGCCGATCTCCCCGCCGTGCTGCGGCTCTATGCTCAGCCCGATCTAGACGACGGGCAGATGCTTCCCCTCAGCAAGGCCGAGGCCCTATTTGATCGCCTTGGCCGCTACCCTAACTACACCCTCCGTCTTGCTGTGGTTCAGGGGCAAGTCGTGGGGGTGTTTTCCCTGCTGATCATGGACAACCTCGCCCATCTGGGCGCTCCCTCCGCCGTTATCGAAGATGTGGCCGTTGACTCCCAGTGGCAGGGTCAGGGCATCGGCAGGAAGCTGATGCACTATGGGCTGCAGATATGTCGGGACCATGGCTGCTACAAGGTTTCGCTCTCGTCCCATCTCAAGCGCGATCGCGCCCACGCGTTCTACGAATCTTTGGGCTTCGATCGCCACGGCTACAGTTTTCAAGTTCCCCTGGGGCCAACCCCTCAGCCATAGGCACCAAAACGGCTTACGTTAAGATCAAACCCTGCCTCGGCCCATACCATTGGGTTCTAAGGGCATGGGCCAGCCTACTCCCATCGCTGGTTTAACTGAATACCCCCATAGTGTTTCCCCCCGTGAAGTCCTCCAACCTGTTTCTGCAACGCTTTGTTCCGATTCTCCTGGTAGTCGCTCTGCTGCTGACGGTTTCGGGCACCCTCGTCCATTTGCTGACCGAGTCCTGGTGGTTTGCTTCCGTCAACTTTGAGGACGTGTTTTGGACGCGGATTAAGTGGCAGGCCGGGATCTGGCTGATTACCTTTGCGGTGTATGCGGCGTTTTTGTGGGGTAACTATCTGTTTGCCCAGTGGCAGACCCGCGATCGCCCCTATGTTTTCCTGCAGCGCTACGCCACCCCTGAAACCTTCGCCCAGGTGCGCCAGCTGCCTAGACTGGGGGCGATCGCCCTGACGGTGCTGCTGTCTATATTTTCAGCCATTAGCGCCGCGGCGGCCTGGGAAACCATTCTGCGCCACCTCAACCCCACCAGCTTTGATCGAGTCGATCCCATCTTTGGTCAAGACATTAGCTTTTATTTGTTTCGACTGCCCTTCTTCCAGGGGCTGCAGGAAGGGATCTTGGGCATCTTGCTCTGGAGCGTAGTGATTTCCATGGCCGTGTACGGCCTCAAGGGGGAAATTCGCCCGGAGCGGGGCTGGAAATACTTTCTCACCGGCCACGTCAAGGCCCACCTGTGTATTTTGCTCTCAGCGATCGCCCTGGTGGTCACCGTCGGGTTTTTCCTGGAGCGCTATAACCTGCTTTACTCTCCCACCGGAGCGGTGTTTGGGGCTGGCTTTACCGATGTCCACGCCCGACTCCACGCCTACTGGGCCATGGGCTTTATCACCCTGGCGGTGGCGGGGCTGTTTATCGCCTCCCTCTGGCGCAGCGGGTTTTCCCTGCCGGTGATCGGTACTGGCTTTTACCTGGCGGCGCTGCTGGCGGTGAATGGGCTCTATCCCTGGTTTCAGCAGCAGTTCATCGTCGAGCCCAATGAGCTACAAAAAGAACGGCCCTACATTGTCCATAACATCGAGGCGACCCGGCAGGCCTACGGCCTTGACCAGGTACAGAGCGAAGACTTTCCGGCTGAAAATGGGCTCAACGCCGCCAGTCTGCAGAATAACCAGGCCACTCTCAGCAACATCCGTCTCTGGGATTACCGGCCGCTGCTGAGCACCTACAAGCAGCTCCAGGAAATCCGCCTCTACTACCGGTTTTCTGACGTTGACATCGATCGCTACACCTTTGACAACGACTACCGCCAGGTCACCCTCTCGGCGAGGGAAATGGCCTACGATCAGCTTGACCAGGATGCCCAAACCTGGGTCAACCAGCGGCTGAAGTTTACCCACGGCTTTGGGCTGGTGATGAGCCCGGTGAACCAGGTGACTCCCGAAGGACTACCCCAGCTGCTGATTAAAAACATTCCTCCCCAAACCTCAGGCATTGACCTGGAAATCAGCCAGCCCCGGATTTACTACGGCGAAGACAACCTGGACTACATCTTCACCGGCACCAGCACCGAAGAGTTTGACTATCCCGAGGGGGACGACAACGCCAGCTTTTTCTATGACGGCGAGGGGGGCGTGCCGATGGGCTCGTTCCTGCGGCGGCTGGCCTATGCCTACGACCTGGGTAGCCTAAAGATTCTGATTTCCAACTATTTCACCGGCGATTCTCGCATCCACTACTATCGTCGCATCCAGTCCCGGATTCGGCAGATAGCGCCGTTCTTGACTTTCGATAGCGATCCCTATATCTCGGTCATTGATGGTCGGCTTCAATGGATTATCGATGGCTACACCACCAGCAGCCGCTATCCCTACTCGGAGCCCATCAACCGTACCCCTGAGGCGGGCAGCATCCTGGGGAATATCCCGATGATGCAGCGGGATACTAACTACATTCGCGATGCGGTAAAAATCACGGTGGATGCCTACGATGGCACCATGCGGTTTTTTGCGATCGACGACACCGATCCAGTTCTGGCTACCTACCGCAAAATCTTCCCCAACCTGTTCGAACCGATGGCCGACCTGCCCCCCCAGGTGCGGGACCACATTCGCTATCCCCTGGATATGTTTAAGGTGCAGGCCCAGATGCACCGGGTCTATCACATGGAAAATCCGGAGGTGTTTTACAACCGGGAAGACCTCTGGCGCTTTCCCACCCAGGTATATGAGGGCAACACCGAGCGCATGGAGCCCTACTACCTGATCATGCAGCTACCGGGAGCCGACCAGCCTGAATTTATTCAGATTATTCCGTTTACCCCGGCCCGCCGGGACAACATGGTGGCCTGGATGGCGGGGCGATCGGACGGGGAGAACTACGGCAGGCTACTGCTC
>PYEQ01000480.1 GCA_003017785.1 filamentous cyanobacterium CCP5
CACCAGCGAAGACTACGCCAAGGAAGTGCGGCTGTTCTCCCTCCAGGAGACGTTGCTGAGTCGCTGGCAGAGCCTGTTTGATCAGACCTTCGCCAAGATGCAGCAGATTCGCTATGAGGGGGCCTTGGCGGTGATGCTGTGGGCGCTGGGGGGGGGCCTAGGGGTAGCCCTGCCCTACGTGTTCGTCGTTTTGGGGGTGCTGGGTGGCCGCTTCACCCTAGGAGATCTGGCCCTGTACACCGGGATTATTCTGCAGCTGCGCCGCAGCCTTTACATTTTGATTGGCAATACCGGCGATATCTACGACGTGTCCCTGGCGACGGCCCCGATTTTTCAGCTGCTGGATCTGGAGCCCCAGCTGCACACCGGCAGCCAGCGCATTCTCCCCCTGCTGGCCGACGACCCCAGGCAGGGCATCTGGGTGCACGATGTGTCCTTCACCTATCCCGGTGCGGAACGTCCCACCCTGCAGCAGGTGTCGCTGTCGGTGCGCCCTGGCGAAATGGTGGCTCTGGTGGGGGAAAATGGAGCCGGTAAAACCACCCTGGCGAAGCTGCTCTGCCGTCTCTACGATCCCACGAAGGGGCAGATTTTCTGGCATGGGCGAGACCTGCAGAGCCTCAGCCTGGGAGAACTGAGGGCCCACATCGCCGTGGTGATGCAGGACTATGCTCGATTTCCAGCCACCCTGCGGGAGAACGTGGGCTGGGGCTATCTGCCCAAGGTTAGCGAAACCACGATGATTACTCGCTCACTCCAGGAGGCGGGGCTGGAGAAAATCCTCACGGAACTGGACCAGGGCCTGGAAACGCCCCTGGGTAAGCAGCTGGAGGACGGCACCGATTTGTCCGGGGGCCAGTGGCAGCGGGTGGCGATCGCCCGGGCCCTGATGCGCCTGGGAACCGCCGACCTGCTGGTGTTTGACGAACCCACCGCAGCCCTTGACCCGAAAAACGAGCAGGAGATATACGACATCTTTCGTTCCATTGCTGAAGGCCGCATGGCGGTGGTGGTCAGTCACCGGCTGGCCCTGGCCAAGCTGTGCGATCGCATCGTCGTCTTAGAGCATGGCCAGATTATTGAGCAGGGCAGCCATGACGAGCTGATGGCCCTAGGTGGTCAGTATCATTTGATGTTTACCCGTCAGGCGAGTAGCTATGTGTAGGGGCGGCCATGGCCGCCAAGACCTGCCATTCCACCACCACATAGGGGGCCACCACCAGCTGCTGGGTGCGACCACTGGCTAGGGGCACATCTAGAGTCAGGGGAATCGGAGCCTGGAGGTCGGCTAGCACCTGATCGAAGGCGTACTGACCGATATTGTCAGGGCGATTCGCTGGCAGGGTGGCGTCGTTAGCCGGAACCTGCCATTCCAATCCGGTACCGGTGGAGACTCTGAGGTGACCTGACGGAGCCACCCTGGCACTGCCGGGGAAGGCCACTAGTCGCAGCAAAATGCCCTGATCTTCGCCGCCAACGTAGCGGTGAAAGAGGGTTGCCTGCCAGGCTCGATCGTCGCGATCAGGCAGGGTCAGGCGAGAACGGTAAGTGGTCTGAGCGGGCCGCTCATGGTAGGTGTGAATCGAAGCTAGGGTTGTCAGGGGATGGGCCATTGCCACTTGTCCCCCGGCGCAGCAAATCCAGAGACCGATCGCAACCGCTAGCCCCCATCGTCGAAATTTTGCCGTCATGGGCGTTCCCGGATTGGATGCCGCTTCAGCCTATCGCAATCTTCGGGGTTAAAGCTGATTCAGACGGCTGAGGGAGCGGCGGTAGCCTTCGGCCTCTCCGGTTTGCAAATACAAATCGGCGGCCTGGCGCAAATCTTGTCGAGCCCCGGCCAGATCCCCTAGTCCGATACGGGCCAGCCCCCGGTTGTAATAAACCTCGGGCATGGGATTGCGGGGGTCGCGAACGATCACCTGGGTTAAATCTGCATTGGCCAACCGGGCCTGACCGGATCGGGCATAGGCTTCGCCCCGGGCCGCATAGGCTTCGATGTAGGCTGGCCGCAGATCGATCGCTTCGCTGTAGTCAGCGATCGCCCCCGGCAAATCTTCAATCGCTAGGCGAGCATCGCCGCGAGCTTTGTAGGCTTCGGCGTAGTCCACATCGATGAAAATCGCTTCGCTGTAGTCGGCGATCGCCCCTGGCTCATCCCCAGCCGCCATCAGGGCATCTCCTTTGGCCTTGAAAGCCTCAGCACTCTCCGGCTCGAGCTGGAGGGCGCGGGCAAAGTCCCGCTGGGAGGCATCCACCTGTCCTAGAGACGACAGCAAAATGCCGCGATTAAGGTAGGCTTCCGTCAGTTCCGGATCGAGCTGAATCGCCCGGTTGAGATCTTCTACAGCCCGATTAATCCGGCCCGAATTGGCATAGAGATAGCTGCGGTTGACGTAGGCCCGAGCCAGATCGGGTTTAAACTGAATGGCCGTATTTAAATCGTCCAGAGCAGGTTCTAGGAGATCGATCTGGTAGTAGGCCACCCCACGCCCCATGTAGGCCACCGCCCGGCGGTTATCAATCTCGATCGCCCGGCTAAAGTCGGCGATGGCTGCTTCGTTGTTGCCGGTTTTTTCGTGGGCAAAGCCCCGCAACAGGTAGGCATCAATCAGATTCGGGTCGAGGGCCAGAGCGGCGTCGAAGTCTTCGATGGCCAGCTCAGTGCGGCCTGCTTCAGCATCGATAAAGCCTCGGTACAGCAACGCCTGAGGTGATTCGGTGTCGTACTCTAGGGCCGTGTTGAAATCTGCCTGGGCCAGATCTATCTGCCCTTGACGATAGTAGACATTGCCCCGCAGAAAGTAGGCCGTGCCGTTGGTGGGATCGAGCCGGATAGCCTGGTTGAGGTCAGACAGCGCTGACTCTAGCCGCCCCTGCTGAATCAATACTCGGCCCCGGTAAACATAGGCGGGAGCAAAGTCAGAATTGGCGACAATGGCGGCTGAAAAGCGGGCTGCCGCCGCTGACAGCTGGCCAGCCTCGTACTCGGCTACGCCCTGGTTATAGAGTTCAACGGCGCTAGGGCCAGCTTCGACCTCAGGTTCAGGGGCTGGGTCCGGTTCGGGCTCCACCGCCGGAGGAACTGACTCCATTTCGGTGTCGGGTTCTGATAGGCTCGGCTCGTCCCCTTGAGCCCACACCGCTGGGCTTAGGCCCACCAGCGCTGTAAAACCAAAAAGGCTGATCCATCGGTAGAGGTGCGGCATATCTGACCCCGTGACTGACTTTGGCGCTAATCATGATAGGTCAGTCTGTCAGAATTGCACCGCCTTTAAGGGCTTAAATTTACTGGAAAAGATTAGAAAATTGACGGCCGCGACGGCTGTACCCTCAAGGGGAAACTCAGGGGGCAGGGTGATTGACCAGCTCCGCTGGCAAATTTGAGATCATTGAAAAACAGCACTGTTTAAGGGGGAATCTCCTTCAAAATAGAAGAACTCTATATAGGTAACCTGAACGATTAACGGATAATGAACAAGCACCCACAGCGTCAGCCCCGACGGTGGAGAGGATGGCTAGTGATTCTAGTCGGACTATGGGCCAGTCTGGTGTTTAGCCTGCCTGCTCAAGGCTCGGCTCGACTGGAGTCACGGATCAACCAGTTAGAGTTTGACCTGCGCCGGGTCAGGGCTCAGCTCAGTCAGCTAGAGGCCCAGGCTGGTCGAGCCACCTCCCCAAGGGCCCCGATAGGTTCTTTACCGGCCGGAACTGGCGACTTGCCTCCGGAAACCCAGCTCGATAATCTGGCCATTCTGGCGATTGAAACCAAGCGTGATTTGCAGCGCTTGGAGCAGCGCGTGGATGCGTTAGAGTCCATGACCGCCGACCGGCCTCCAGGTTGATGCCGGGGCTGAGTTTAGTGAGGCTCCGTAGTGAGTAAGGCGGCGATCTCGGGCATGGTTGAGTCCAGTGGGGAGTCATCGAAGTCGGCTAGAGTATGGCCCTCTACCGGGTGTCCCGTAGGTCCACATCATTTCTCCCTACATAGGCGAGACGTTTCCTGAATCATGGGTTTATCACTACTGCTGGCTGCTGGTTGGGATGGTCACAATTTGTCGTGGTTAATGCTGGGCCTGAG
>PYEQ01000481.1 GCA_003017785.1 filamentous cyanobacterium CCP5
AGTCTTTGCAGGGCTACATTCGCACCCTGGGGCCAGAGTTTGTGCGCGGCCTGGGGGCCTCAGTCAACTGGGAAATGCTGGCGACTCAGCTGCTCAACCGCCTGCAAAATTCTGAGGTGATTACTCAGTCGCTCGACCCAGTGAGCGAAGAGCTGGCGCTGATTTTAGAGCGCTACCTGGAGCGCGACCTGGAATCGCTGGTGGCCCAGATTATTCCCATTCTCAATATTGACCAGGTGATTATCGACCGGGTGCGCGGCACCTCGCCAAAAGAACTGGAGATGGCGATTCAGGGCATTGTGCGCAACGAGCTACAGGCAATTGTCAACCTGGGCGGCATTTTGGGCTTTGCGATCGGCCTGGTGCAGGCGGGGTTTTTCTACTTTCAGCGATCGAATGGGCTTTAGAAGAATATCGAAATTGCTGAATTGAAGTATTGGTTTGGGTGAAGGCAAAAGACCGTTTGCCTCTACAGCTGCTGCTCTTGACTCCAAACATACTCTTCGCAAACCTTACAGGCGGAGATAAATGGTTCGTGATCGGCGTTTTTGAATAGGGGGTGATAGCGAAAGCGATTGCAGCACAGCGCTAACCAATCGCGCCAGGTGCCGCCGCGCCAGAGGCGGAGATTACCATCACTATCACCACTAAAAAGAGTCTGACCATCCGGACTAACAGCCACAGAAAAAACTCTAGCTTGATGGCCTAAGAATGGTTCGCCTATAGGGTTGCCCTGTAAATCCCATTGCCGCAAAGTACGATCACCACTTCCACTAATGATAGTTTGACCATCGGGGCTAAACGTAACCGAATAAACGGTATCTGTATGGCCCAAAAACGGTTTACCTATAGTGTTACCCTGTAAATCCCATAGGCGCAGAGTCCGATCACCACTTCCACTGACAATAGTTTGATCTTTGGGGCTAAAGGCAACTGATAGTACCGAGGCTGTATGTCCCAAAAAAGGTTCACAAGTGGAGTTGCCTTGCACATCCCATACCCGAAGGGTATTGTCTTGACTTCCACTAAGAATTTTTTGGCCATCGGGGCTAAATGAAACCGACCAAACGATGTCTGTGTGGCCCAAGAATGGTTCACCTATAGGATTGCCCTGAAAATAAAGCTGACAAACCAAGATTCGACCGTTCTTAAGCCACCTGCTTCGTGAGGTCAACTTGATAGCCGAGCTTTTCAAGTCGTCGCTGTAAGCGTTGCACGACGGTCTGTTCCTTGCGTTCATCAAAGTAGTTAGCGCCGAGGTCTTGATACTTGGTCTTCTGAACGAGGAGATGATAAGCGATGGTGAGAATGGAATGGGCGACGGCGATGGCGGCACGTTTTTGGCCGCGGCGGGAGGCGAGGCGTTGATACTGGGCCTGCAGATAAGTATTCTTTTTGCGTCCGGCCGCATGAGCGGCTTCGGTCAGGGTGGTGCGGAGATAGCGATTACCATGGCCGGTGCGACCGTGTTTGCGTTTTCCCGCTGACAGGTTGTTGCCTGGGCAAAGTTTGGCCCAGGAGGCCAGGTGCTGAGCGGAGGGGAAACGACTCATATCCCACCCGATTTCGACGAGGAGTTCCTGAGAGACACGGGCACCGACGCCGGGAATAGTCTGCAAGCGCTCTAGTTCATCGACGAAAGGGCGCAGGCGCTCTTCCACTTCGAGGTCAAGGCGCAGAATGCGGGTATCGAGGTCGGCCAGATGCCCTAACTGCTCCTTAAGCAAGAACCGTTGATGCGCCCCCATCAGACCTTGCAACGCTTGAACGAGTTCGTCACGCTTGTTGCGCAACCGCCCTTTGGCTAACTCTGCTAGAGTCTTGGGGTCAGCCTCGCCGTTGACCATCGCTGTGAGCATCAGCCGCACACTTTTGCCTGTCAGCTTACTGGCCACAGCACCCAGTTTGACATTGGCTCCCTCAAGCACCTTCTCCAAACGGTTGAATTCTCGGGCCCGTTCCTCAATTAGGCTGCGACGATAGCGCACGAGTTCGCGCAGTTCCCGTTGCCCTTTCGGGGGTACAAAGCTGCGGCGTAACAGCCCATGGCGCATCAAGTTACAGAGCCATTCACTATCTTGCACGTCCGTCTTGCGCCCCGGCACAGAGCGAAAATCTCGGGCGTTCACCAGCCACAAGTCGAACTCATCCCCCTCCAACAGGTTATAAATCGGTTTCCAGTACACCCCCGTTGATTCCATCACCACCTGCTGCACCCCGCATTCGCGCAGCCAATCCGCTAGTTCGAGCAAGTCGGCCGTCATCATGCCGAAACTGCGGGTCGCCTCTACCGTCGGCGTCTTGACATGCACCACACTTTGCCGTTTACCAATATCAATGGCCGCTACACAGCGATAAACCACTTCCATGGCTATACCCTTCAACGTCTGCAGACATGGTTCACGAGCCGCCTTTTACGTTAAGAATTTGCCCTGCGTACTCCATCGAGACTTTCGCCTGAATGGGTAACAATTCGGAGTGCCTCAAACGGCTCGGGTCACGTTGCCCTACGGGTTAAATCACACCAAAGAACTCCCGACCTCAGTGAACCGATACTTGAGTTATACTCCCCTTTTCATCCTTTGGAGTGGCGCGTCAGCGGCATGGGACGTTGCCCTGAAAATAACCGAGGGCTGAGCGGAGTCGTTCGTGAAACTCCCGAAGGGAGAAAGCCCGTTCCCTAGCCCCTTTGGGGCGGCAAAGCCTACGACTCCGCTCAGGGAAAGGCTGTGAGCCTTTTCATCGTTTGGAGTGACGCGCCAGCGTCATGGGACGTTGCCCTGAAAATAACCGAGGGCTGAGCGGAGTCGTTCGTGAAACTCCCGAAGGGAGAAAGCCCGTTCCCTAGCCCCTTTGGGGCGGCAAAGCCTACGACTCCGCTCAGGGAAAGGCTGTGAGCCTTTTCATCGTTTGGAGTGACGCGCCAGCGTCATGGGACGTTGCCTTGAGAATTACAGCTATCAAACAATCAAACAGACGGTTTAAGACAAAACCTAGAGTAGCAGACAGTATCTAGATGACAGTCCCACTCTGGTGCCCTAGCTCCGCTTGGAAACACTGGTTTTGCGGCTCCGCCGCACTTTTTAGGAGGAAGAGCCTCCGTTGCGCATTCTACGGCAGAGCATTGAAGGGACAGTGAATACTGAACCGGCCTTCTAGCTCAATGAGGAGGAAGCCAAGCTAGGGCTCACGCGTGGACTGTGGCCGTTGGATTCAGCGGTGGCCCGCTCGACGTTGAAGCGGTAGCCCACATTACGCACCGTTTGAATAATATTGGGCTGTCTTGGATCGACCTCAATTTTTTTGCGCAGGGAAAGAATATGGGTGTCAACGGTTCTGGGATTGTCAATCGCATCGGGCCAGGCGCGGCGCAGGAGGTCGGTACGGCTGAGGGGCGCACCCGCCGCCTGGGTCAGCACGTAGAGCAGGCTAAATTCTTGAGGGGTTAAATCAATGTAGTCGCCACGAAAGTTGACCCGCCGCTGCACCAGATCAATATTCAACTCGCCGTAGGTTAGCGACGCCGGGGCGCTCATCAGCCGCACTCGCCGGGTGAGCGCCTCCACTCGAGCTAAAAACTCTTGCATACCGAAGGGCTTAGTGAGGTAGTCGTCGGCTCCGGCCCGCAGCCCAGTCACGATGTCGGTTTCGGTATTGCAGGCTGAGAGAATCATGATCAGCGGCTGCCCCTGGCTGTGGAGCCACTTGCACAGCTCGACCCCATCCCCGTCTGGCAGCTGCGAGTCTAAAATCACTAGGTCGGGCTGACGACTCTGAAAAACATCGCGGGTGCGCACTATATCTGACGACTGAAAAACTCTGTAGCCAGCTTGCTGAAGATGCCAGCCTAGGAGCGATCGCAAATGGGGGTTTCCCTCAATAATCTGTACAGATACAGAGCCCACTGGATTTCGTCATAAACGGCAATTTTTATTTGCTAAACATAGCAAAGCCCCTCCAGGGGTTTTGTAGCTAGGGTTACTCAACCCTCAGGTCGATTGCAGACCCCAATCGCTACATGATGGGGACAAAAGGTTACCAACCGTAGTCAACCAACTATTTATAGATCAATTGTTT
>PYEQ01000482.1 GCA_003017785.1 filamentous cyanobacterium CCP5
CCCAGCCGCCAGTCCATGCCCAGCAGGTTACCGAGGAAGCTGGCGTAGATGGCCCTTGAGCGAAAGTTCAGGGCTAGATAGCCGCCGGTAGCCTGGAGGCAGCGGGCCGCCGCATCCACGATTGGGAAACCGGTTTCTCCCATCTGCCAGGCCCGATAGAGGTCTTCATCAAACTCCCAGCCATCCTGGTCGAACACCGAATAGAGCGATCGCAGCTCTAGCTGGGGCAAATAGCGAAATCGCTGGGCGAACCCGCAACCCCAGCGCAGGCGGGCTATTAGCTGCTGCTGGCTGCGGCGAATGCGCGCATCCCCTCGGTCAGAAGCCGCCTGCACAGCCTGCACGCATTCCCGCACGGAAATCACCCCAAACTTGATATGGGGGCTGAGACCAGAGGTCGCTTCCGCACTGGGATAGGAAAGCTGCCAGTAGTAGCGATCGGTTTTTTCTTCTAAAAAATCTTGGAGGAGTTGCCGCGCCGCCGCTGTACTCGCCGCTGGCACCGGCTTGCTGTCCCTCTGATGGCCCAGCTGCTTTAGCTCTGGTAAGGATTCGCTCAATAGGTTGGGGGAAACGGAAATTTGCTGAGGCGTGGGCACCAGTGGACAGGCCATTTCTTGAAACCAGAACTGCCGGTAGCGGGGATAGGGCATCAGCTCAGCCATACCGGCTGCTGGTTCGAACCAGCGAATTTTCATTCCCCGCTGCTGCAGAGTCTGAGTCACGCGGGCATCCCGCACCCGACCATAGATCCGCTCGTAGTCTACGTGGGCATAGACCCCTTCTGCCTGGGTTTCAGCCACCAGATCCGGCAGTACCTCCGCCGGATCCCCAGACCGAAGGATCAGACGTCCACCTTGCGATCGCAAATCCTGATCCAGCGAGGCCAGACAGTCCAGCATGAAGGCCACCCGAGCTGAGCCCGTTTCAGGATGGTGCAGCAAAGCCCGGTCAAAAACAAACACCGGAATCACCTCACCCCGTCGCGCGGCCCAGTATAAGGGTTCGTGGTCAGCGATGCGTAAATCCCGGCGAAACCAGACAATCGTTCGATTCATCAGCGACGGCCAATGTAAAGCAATCTAAAGTCAGCCTAACAAAGCGATACAGAACCGCCCAAAATTGTATTTATGGTACGTATGTTCTATATTAGATAAAGCAGCTGTTCATGGCCTTTTCAGCTATTTCTCAGCCTGACGAAAGTCGCCCCTAGGCTGCCCCTGTTGAGTTTATTGGGAGAGGTGCCCGATGCCCTATCACCAGTCCCCCCGTTCATCTCGGCCTTCCTATCCGCCCATGACCGGTCCCCAGCCGGTTCGAACAGGCCGATCGCTCCCCCGTCCCCTTCCTGGCCGCCCTCCCAGGAGAAGTCCCCATCGTCCGCCATCTGGACAGATTTTGGTGGCGGGTGGCGGAATGCTCGCCCTGGCGACCATGCTGATTACGCCAAATCTTCCCTCCGAATCTGCCGCTGGGCAGGCCGACCTCTGCCAGCAGCAGGTGCAGCCTCAATCTTTTCTGTCTCGAGACCAGCTTTCAAAGCTGCTAGAGATTCCAGAGCAATCCAGCAAAGCGACCATACAGGAAGCGATCGCAGAGCCCTACTGCATTATGGCCCCCAGTAGCTACCGCGAAGGCGTCCCGGCCCAGCGGGAAGCTTACCCCCTGGAGTTCGATCCCAGCACCTGGCTGATCGTGCTCTATGAAAATGAAGAATATGCGGGCTATGACTTCAGCTTCCGGCGCTAACCAGGCGAGGCTGCGCTAGAGTGGCATAGCCATTTCCTTAGGTGTTTGTTCCTTACCTATGGTTGCCTTCAAGCGCGCTCCCCTCCTCGTTGGTTCTGGTGTTCTCCTGCTCCTAGGGGCGGGGCTAACCGCGTGGTATCTGGCGAGTCGCAGCCATTCAGGTCAGGGCTTACCGACTGGGGCTCAGGCCATTCCTCCAGACAGCCCGCTGGTAGTCTCACTAAGTACAGACGCTCGTCAGTGGCAGCGCCTGCGGCAGTATGGCACCACCGACACCCAGGCCGAATTTGATCAGCTTTTGCTGCGCTGGCGCGATCGCCTGTTTGTCGATGGCAGCCTTGATTTCACCCAGGATATTCAGCCTTGGATTGGTTCAGAAATCACCCTGGTTTTTCTGCCTGGTAATGCCGCCCCTGGAGCGCGATCGGCGCCATTGGCGCCGTCCCCTGAGTTTGACCAGATGGTGGCGCTGCTGCCCATTGCTGATGGGGCAGCAGCGCAAGCCACGTGGAATCCACAGTCGGAGGCTGAACCTATCCAGACCTACCAGGGAATCGACATTTTTAGCCTGCCAGCGGAATCAGCTAACGACGCCGAGCCTTGGTACGGAGCGCTACTAGGAACCAACTTGTTCGCCGTCAGCCACCAGACCCAGCTGTTAGAGCGCACCATTGACGCCTACAAGGGCAAATCCCTGATCGATCGGCCAGGACTGGCTGCCGCCTTTGGTCGCTTAGCAGGATCCGATGGATTTGCTCGGTTTTATATCGACATGCCTGCTGCAGTTGACTACCTGGCAGAACGATCGCAACCGCCCCTAACGGCCAGTCCTGAGGCCTTTTCAGAACGGGGTCTGGTCGGGCTGATGGCCTTAGAGTCCCGTGGCATCCGCTGGCAGGGGATTAGCTGGCTAGAACCTGGAAGCCGGTCTACCTTTAATACGGCCGGGAAAAGCAGCCTCATGCCCCAGCAGCTACCCCGAAAAACCTTGTTAATGGCCTCTGCCGCCAACTTTCAGGAATTTTGGCAAAGCTTTCAACAGGCTGGCAGCCTGGGCGCCCTGCTGCCTCTCAACCTGCCGAACTTGGCCCTCGGCTTAGAAGGCGCTACTGGTCTGGACGTCGAAGCCGACATTCTGCCGTGGCTAGAAGGGGAGTTTGCCCTCGGTATTCTTGCTCCTGATGCCCTGCCAGATCTGCCAGATTCGGAGAAATCTGACGTCGATCCGGACGGGGAGGCTGAAGCGCCCGCATCCCTACCAAACCCGGCCATTGTGGCGATCGCTCAAGTCAGCGATCGCCCCGCTGCGGAGCAGACGTTTTCCCAGCTAGATCGAGTCATGGGCGATCGCTACGGCTTCACGGTGAAGTCTGAGACCATCGAGGATCACCCCCTAACCCAGTGGGTGTCCCCCTTCGAGGGACTCAGTCTGAGCCACGGCTGGCTGTCAGAAAACCTGGCATTTTTGACCGTTGGACGGGGCGTGCCCAAAGCACTAATCGGGGGCCCTTCTCTTTCCACAAACGATCTCTTTGAACTCACCACTCGGTCTGCGCCTAATCCCAACAACGGCTATTTTTTTGTGGATCTCACAGCCATTAATGCAGTTCCAGGCAGTTTGCTATTACCGCCGCTGCCCGAGGACGGCTGGATCGGATCTGAGGCAATTATCGCCATCGGTGTCACCGCAACCATTCTGGACGAACGGAAAGTCCGCTATGACCTGTTCACGGTCCTTAACCGGGGCCCTAATCCGGGGCCCCTCTCCGAATCAGCCCCCGATGATGCTAACCCCGATCCCCCAGACGCTGATAGCCAAGGCTCCGAAGACGAGACCGAGCCCGTTCATCAAGATCCATAACCGACTAAGCAATCGGTAGAAGCCAAAGGACCAAAGTTTGTAGGATAGAGACTAGACGCTGTGAGTAATCCGTTTATGGACCTGGTAACCCTTCAGGGCTGGCTCGATAACTTCTCTTTCGCCGTACTGTTTGCCACCATGCTGGTTTACTGGGCCGGGGCTGCCTTTCCTCAGGTACCACTGCTGCCTAGTCTGGGAACAGCCGGCATAGCGGTTGGCAACCTGGCGATCGCGGCCCTGCTTGTAGCCCGCTGGATTGAAGCTGGCTACTTCCCCATGAGCAACCTTTACGAGTCGCTGTTTGCGGTGGCCTGGGGCATTACGACCATGCACCTCATCGCCGAGTCCATGAGCCGCAGCCGTTTGGTGGGTACCGTTACTGCGCCCATTGCCTTGGCAATCACGGCTTTTGCAGCCCTGACCCTGCCCGCCCCCATGCAGTCTGCCGAGCC
>PYEQ01000483.1 GCA_003017785.1 filamentous cyanobacterium CCP5
AGATGTGTATAAGAGACAGGCCCTTGCGCCGCAGGCCGTAGCCGATCAGACACACCAAAATCAGCGGCAGGACTTTGACTACCATCGCTCCCTTAATCTAAATTCCCGTTGGCGCTGGTCTGGAATGCCTCCCAGACGGGGAGGGCCGACTACTCTTCCTGGACCAGCTCAGAGTTCACCTCATTCACCGGACGGCGGCGGAGCTCTTCGGACTCCGATCGCGGCAGCAGGTTAAACACCTCTCGCAGCACGTCATCGATCGCCTCGTAGCTGGTAATCCCCACCTGGTTGAACCTGACGTTTCCCTGCTGGTCGAAAACCACGGTTTGGGGTACGGCCCCTTCAAAGTAGTAGCCGGGATCGGTGGGAGCATAGGTTTCCTTCACCGGAATGGCATCGGCCATGATCGGAATAAAATTAGCGGCGCGACCATAGGGGGCCTGCAGCTGGGAAATAATCGAAGAAAACTGCTTACAGTCCCGGCTGTCGTCCACGTAGATCACCATCAGGGTAGGTTTGTCCTGTTCGAACGACTGCTTCAGGGTGACTCGGGGTGGCACCAGGGAGCCATTGCCGGCATAGAGGGCAAAGATGTTGCCGTCGTACTTATCGTCGTTGAGGCCCGCCCAGGCCGCCGAGGGCTGTCCCAGCCAGCTAATCGCAATCAGTAGCAGGGTCAGGCAGAAAAAACCCAAACGACGCAGGGAGTGAAGATAGCAGGGCAGTGGCATGGTGACGGGTGCGATCGCACTTCAAACAGTTCCGTACTCCATTACGCCACAGAAAGGCTACAGCAAGGGGCACTTCTCCAGGTAAAACCCCGGGCGATAGTCCGATTGCCAGTCCCAGGGGGGGTCAAACCGGTCTAAAGCTGCTGATGATTTCCTGCAGTTCGTCCCGGTGGCGCTCATACTTGGCTGCCGTAGTCCAGCCCACCACCTGATAAACCTGGTCGTCTACAAAAACCGTCGTGTGCAGATAGACAATGTCGTTACTGTCCAGGGTGCCGCGGATTTCATACTGCACCGTTGGATAGCCGCCGACGGCGTCCGCCTGGGTAGCGGTCGGCTCGCGGTAGTCATCCAGGGCGTCAAGAATGATTTGGCGATAGCGGTAGGCGATCAGTTCCTCGCTCCCCGCCTGAATCGCCGACCGACTTTCCCCTACTACCACCAGGTACAGCTCTTGGTCTTCATGCTTGGCATAGAGATCGGCGCTGTCGTGGAGGGTTTTCTCAGGGGCTTCCTGCCAGCCTGGGGGCAGAACCACCCGCACCCGGTCCTCTGCATCCCGGAGCTGGCTGGTGTTGTCGATGGTTTCGATGGTTTGAGGGGAAATGTCCGTGTCTTGACTGTCACCGGCAAACAAGCAGCTTGCCGTTCCTAGGCAAATCCCCAGCAGCGTCAGCCCCGTTAGCGCAAATTGATAAACGCCCATGATTGTGTCCTTTACGGCTGCTCCATGCCGTTGACTCTCCACCGTTCAGGCCAATTGTAATGGGTGATTCCTAAACGGACGCCCCAACTGGCTCCCTTAGCCAAAGGCTAGCACCCGCGTTCTGGCGGCGATCGTCTTGAGACACCACAGACTCTTAGCATCCGGCCAGGTCGAGTCAGCTGCCACCACCCGATTAAACGCCATGGCTCGGCTCAGCCTACAACACGCTCTAGTATGGTAAGGTCGCTTTTTTGAATGTAGATCCCCCATGCTGAGAGCCGGAATCGTTGGCCTACCAAACGTGGGAAAATCCACGCTGTTCAATGCGCTGGTGGCAAACGCCAAGGCCCAGGCGGCTAATTTTCCCTTCTGCACCATCGAGCCCAATGTCGGCGTGGTGGCCGTCCCAGACCCCCGCTTGGCGGTGCTGGCGAAAATCTCTGAATCTGTGGAGATCACCCCAGCCCGAGTGGAGTTTGTGGATATCGCTGGCCTGGTGCAGGGGGCCAGCAAAGGAGAAGGCCTCGGCAACCAGTTTCTGGCCAACATTCGCGAAGTGGATGCGATCGTTCACGTGGTGCGCTGCTTTGACGACGATGACATCATCCATGTCTCCGGTTCTGTGGACCCGGTGCGGGATATTGAGGTGATTAATCTGGAGCTGGCCCTGGCCGATTTAGCCCAGCTAGAACGCCGCATCGATCGCATCCGCAAGCAGGCCCGCGCCAACAAGGAGGCCCAGGCTGAACTGGAGGTGTTGGAGCGAATCCTGCCCGTGTTGAACGAAGGTCAAACCGCTCGCCAGGTGGAAATTAGCGAAGACGAAGAAGGGTTTATTAAGCCCCTGGGGCTGCTGACCCGCAAGCCGGTGATCTACGCCGCTAACGTCTCTGAAGATGACCTGGCCAGCGGCAACGAATGGGTTGAGGCCGTTAGGGCCCTGGCGGCGACAGAAAATGCTCAGGTGGTGACCATCTCCGCCCAGGTGGAATCGGAACTGATTGAACTGCCAGAAGAAGACCGGGGTGATTTTCTAGAGGCCCTGGGAGTGACCGAAGGGGGCCTGCAGTCTCTGATCCATGCGACCTACACCCTGCTGGGGCTGCGCACCTACTTCACGACTGGGCCGAAGGAAACCCGGGCCTGGACGATTACAGCAGGCATGCTGGCTCCCCAGGCGGCCGGGGTAATACACACCGACTTTGAGCGGGGCTTTATTCGAGCTGAAACCGTTGGCTACGACGACCTGGTCACTTCAGGGTCGATGACGGCCGCCAAGGAAAAGGGCCTACTGCGCAGCGAGGGCAAAGACTACACTGTGCAGGAAGGGGACGTGATGCTATTCCGGTTTAACGTGTAACAGCCGTCAGGGGCGTAGTCTTCCAGAAAAATTATTGCGCTGGGCTGGTATCCGTCGGGGATTCTCTCTAGAATTTGACCCATCTGCAAGTTGTGGCGATGCCTGGGACTGAGACTTCGGCGTCACCACTTGGCTCTTGACTCGTAATCACTCTACGGCGGTGGTGATCTGTGGCTCCTTCGAATCGATATAGCCTTCTGCTTGACCTCATTCGCCAGAGTCTGCGGCGGGCTCCGGCCTGGGCGCTGCTGTCCCTGGCCATGAATGGGTTGCTGTTTATAGCAGTGCTGGTGCTGATGCGCCCTGAGGGGACTCCCCGCAGCCAGATCGCCCAGGCCAACGCCTTTGCCTCCGAACAGGTCGATAGCAAGCGGGAGTTGCAGCTGGGTGAGCGTCATCGTCTTGATTATCAGCAGTGGGTCGGGCTGCTAGAGCGGGAAGCGGCCGTGATCGCTGCGACTAACCCCCCTCACCAAACCGTGCTGTTGGGGGACTCTATTAGTCTGTGGTTTCCGAATCGACTGCTACCCGGTCGACGCACCTGGATCAACCAGGCCATCTCAGGGGAAAACTCCGGAGGTCTGCTGCGGCGGCTGCCCCTGCTAGATGCCACCAACCCGGAGACAATTTTTTTGATGGTGGGTATTAACGATCTGATCTGGGGCAAGTCAGACGCTGAATTTTTGAGGAATGCCGAGGCGATCGCTGCCTACCTGCGAAATGCCCACCCCGACGCCCAGCTGGTGGTGCAGTCGATTTTGCCCCACGGGGGCGAGGCGGCTACCTGGGAAGGGCGCGATCGCCTGCAGGCCATTCCCCCGGATCTCATTCGCACGGTGAACTCCCAGCTCAAGGCCGTGGCCATCGAAACCGGGGTTGAGTTTCTCGATCTGTACCCGCTGTTTGTCAACGGCGACGGCTATCTGCGGGCCGACCTGACCTCCGATGGGCTGCACCTTAACCAGGACGGCTATATGGTGTGGCGCACCGCCCTGGCTCTGCTCAACGAGACCGAGTTTCAACCTTAGGAAATGCGGTCAGGGTGACGCCATCCTCTGGTAAAGGCTGATTCGACAGCGGCTTCTGAGGGTGACCTACCACCATTAGGGGACAGGACCCTGGCCCCAGCCGAATGGCGATATTGGCCTCGGTAAAGGTCAACCGGCGATTGCTCTGGACAATGTCAACCGGAGTTGAGGCCATCC
>PYEQ01000484.1 GCA_003017785.1 filamentous cyanobacterium CCP5
GGCATCCATATAGTCGGCGTGAATCGTTTGCCAATAGCGAAAGGTCGTCGTAGTGCTGCCGGTGCGGCTACGGCTGAGCCAGTAACGCCAGCTACTGGTGGTGCTACCCGAACGGCTCCGGCTGAGAGGCCCATCGGGACCACTAGCTTCTATTAAATCCTGGAGCTTTTTCGCGATTCTGGATTGGAGTTTGGCGGCTTCCTTCTCATCCAGTGGCTCATTACTAGCTAGCAGCACGGAAGCCTGAGTGAGTTTTTCTATCCATTCAGCTTGCTGATCTGGCGAAGCATTAGCAACGGTTTCGTAGAGAACACCCAACTGATAAAACGTGGCTGTTTCCATATAGGCTTTCAGCTCTTCGGTAGTCCCTGTCAGCCACTCTTGAACCTGAGAGCCTGCGCCTGGGAAAAGCGCGATTTCATGATCAGAAACTAGAGAATTCCAGAGCTTTTCCTGTTCCTGAGCCAGCTTGACAACCTGTTCTAGAGCTTTGCGTTCCTCTTCTGCGCGCCGAGGACCGGCTCCTAAGTAGTTAAGCGAGCTGAGCTTATCATTCAAGCTAGTCTTAATCTTGGCTAGCCTTTCCTTGATGAAGACAGAATCTGATTTCTGAGCGAGCTTCAGGGACTGGCCATCTAAGCCATTGAGAGTTTTCAGGGTAGACTCCAGTTGTGTTTTTTGTAGCTCTAAAGACTGAATCTCTGGAGTTGTTGATAGGTTATTGAGGTCTGTTTGCAAACGAGACAGATCGGATTGGAGCGAGCTGAGCTTAATTTGTTCTGCGTTGACAATGGGCTGTATTTTGCTTTGAGACTCTAGATTAATTTTTAGCTGAGCATCAACCGAGCTAAGAGCACTCGTGAGCTTGTTAATTTCTGATTGAATTTTTTCTCTATCGCTAGCCTTAGTAGTGGTCTGGAGCTTAGCTTCTTGTTCCTGGATCTTCGACTGGAGTTCTTGCTTATCCTTCTCGTAGTCGGCTTGGCTTCTCTTTAGCTCGGTGAGCTGTTTCTGGCTGTTTTCTAGGATTCCCTGTTGGGTTTTGACTTGGCTTTCTTTAGCCTTGATTTCAACTTCTTTTTGGTCTTGCAAGAGGGTCAAAGCATTCCTAGCCGCCGTGAGCTTAGTATTAGTAGCGGTCAGATTCCCGGATAGCTCTGCTTGTTGATGGGCAAACATGGCCACTCGTTCTTGGGTTAACTCATTAATTAAGCTGGCGGCTGGCTGGGTGAGAAGCGTTTCTAGAGCCTTCCAGTCCAAGCCAAGCTGGTTTGCTTTGGCACTTAGACCATCTGCGATCGCTTCTGTTCCAGCGTTGATGCCAGAGACATCGTCGAAGGCGGCAGTACCAGTGCGCTCCCAACCGAGGACATCAAGAAATAGAAGATCGTTTTCGGTAATTGACAGTGCCTGCCCCCGCTTCAGCGCCGGAGTCATCACTCCAAGGGGACTGTCTTGCTGGCTCCAATGGCTGGATTGGAAGCCATCGCCCTCTGCGCTGATGCCTGTGGCAAAGCTTGCCACTCGGGTTTCACCCCCATCGATGGAGAAAAAGCGATCGCCCGTGGACACCGACCAGTCAAAGGCCCCGACAGCACGGCTTTTCTCAGAATACCGGTAAAGGTCCATCGGGCTCACGTAGGCCAAGTCCTTATCTTCAATCAGGGTGCCGAGTTCGCCGCTAGCCGTGGCGTTGAGCAGTTCAAACGCGTCCAGCCCACTGACAAATCCCAAGCTGTGACCAATCTCATGCTGGGCTACGCTTAAGAAGTCGTATTTGTTGCTATCAACACCAGATGTGATGTCATAGACCCGATTAAAGTCCCAGATAGCATCTAGAGAGTCTTGGCCCAGAATTAGGCTATTGATGGCGATCTCAGCGTCAAAGGCGTCATCTATTGCCTGAATCAAACCCAGAGCTTTGGCATTCGCTCGGGTTAACCAAATTTTCTTATTATTGTCATTGCCATTGTTGTCAACTAGCGCAGTTTGGTCGGGCGAGGCGGGTTCTAGCTTGTCATATTTGACGGCTTCCGTATCGGTCGCCAACATCTTAAACTTGTCGCTTTTAAATTCGACGTTGTTGCGGTTGATTTGACGGAGATGATCTAGCGTGAGCTGATTGAGGATGGTTGCACCTTGTTCTGAGATGGCTTGATTGGCATTCAGATTAAACCCAAGATCGCTCAGCAGGTTACGGTTTTGGCTATCGGTGTTGTATTTGTTGACCCCAAGCTCTGCCAGAATATCCTGAGTGACGCCGTGGTCGTTATCGATGAGCTGTAAGCTGCGAAAAGCTTGCCAGTCAGCCTCGGAGCTAATGTTACGAAAGCTAGCAGTGAGATATTTGTCGTAGTTAACTCGTACCATGCCTGGACGAGCTCCGCCCAGAACGTTGTCTGTACTGAGCTGGCTGTAATTGACGAAAATGTTGATTTCAGTCTCCAAATTGCGAAAGGTACTGGAATCAAGATAGGTATCCGTCAACTGTGCAGACCAAAGGCTGCCTGCCTTTTCAAAACCATCGATAATTTCTTGCCGGGTGCCGTGGGCGTAGCTGAAGTTGAAGGTAATCGCCTGAGCTGGATCTGCAATTGTGTTAGTTGAAAGGACCGCTGCAGCAAACGCACCGAGGTGAGTTAAAGGAACGGGAAGAGAAGACTTACTTTTGATTGACATATGACTCATTCAGGAAAAACCAGTAATAGACTTCAGCAATAACTACTGCTCATCAAAATAAAAATATGGTTAAAAGCAGCAAACACCCTTCTAAATTTCTGTTTTTCAGCTAATAAGAGTTGACCTGTATAAAACAACAGACAACCACGACAATCTGCTTTAGCTTGAGCAAAATCACGCGCATCGTTGCTGTCAATATTCTTTTTACGTGGTTTCCGGCCTTCAGTGTTACCTTATATACACTGAATTTTTAACAGGCACTCCAAACGCCTCCAGGGTAAAGGTTTGCGGTTCTCTGGATGATTGGCTTTAGAAGAGCTTAAAATATTCGCCTAATATTTCATAAATCATCTTCACAAACCACAGCTCCTGGCAGTATCAATTCAGGGAATATACAGATGGCTCAGCCTGACAAAATTGCTTTGGGGCATAAGCTTGTCAGTAATCTTACAATTTTGCAATTTGTATAAAGCCTTGAGCGCTGTTAAAAACCAGCACTTTTGGGAACACTGGTCGGGGTAGTTGTTTTGCGTCGGGGTTTCTTCGTGCCCCCGTAGGCACCAGTTTTTTATGCAGAGTATTTATCGGCTGTGGATCGGTTCTACCCTAATGGCTGTTGTTCTATGTAAGGGGTCTATCGCGCTAGCGCAGATTTCCTCCGATGGAACGACTGGTACGGTAGCCACATCAACGGCCCCCGTTGAGTTCGAGATTACAGGGGGGACAACCTCTGGAATCAATCTTTTCCATAGTTTTAATCAGTTCTCTGTCCCCAATTCGGGACAGGTGACCTTCATCAATCACAATCCTGTGATTCAGAATGTTCTGGGCCGGGTGACGGGGCCAAGTCTCTCCAATATTGATGGCTTAATTACAACCGCTGGGGCAGCACCCAATTTCAACTTATTTCTACTGAACCCAAATGGAATCATATTTGGCCCTGATGGGGGATTAGATATCGGAGGATCTTTCATAGCCAGCACGGGGTCAGGCATTGAATTCAACGGTCAGGGAATATTCGGGGCTGTCCCTGCTACCAGCACTAATCCCAGTTTGCTGACGATTGCCCCCTCAGCTCTGTTGTTTAATCAAATCGGGTCGGTGCAGCCCCCTAGCTCTATCGAAGTGTTCAGCAGATTCTTGTCGGTGCCTGCCGGAGAAAGTCTGGTGCTATTGGGAGGCCATTCGGCCCCCACGGCTACTGAAACGGGCAGGGTGATGATTGACGGAGCTATTTTAGATGCCCAGAGTGGGCGAGTGGAGATTGGGGCGGTTGGGGGTGAAGGCCGTGTTGCATTAGGGACTGACTTTGAGCTGATGTTTCCCTCCGGGGTAACCAAAGCCGATATCGATTTGCAGGGCTTTGCCG
>PYEQ01000485.1 GCA_003017785.1 filamentous cyanobacterium CCP5
CGCAGGGTGGTTTGGGGACAGGGCGGGGTAATGGGGTCGCCCCGCATGGAATACTGATTGACCTGGATGCGGTTGCCGAAGCGGCGCACCGACTGGTTGGGGGCGAGGCGGTAGCCAGTGCGGGTGTCGGCCACATAGAGGGGGGGCTGGCCGAGCCCGTAGACTCGGCGGAGGACTAGTTCGGCGATCGCCAGGGCGATAAACCCCAGCAGCCCCAGGATTCCTAAAATTTCGACCACTCGTCTTCCTCGCTGTCCGTCCGTACTGAGGGTAGCCGATGATTTGGTCAGCTAGTTCGAATAGGCAGGTTAGCGAAGGTTATGTAGGACCTGTTCAATTGGCGAAGGCTGGCTTGCTGAGGGCTTTAGTAAGACCACAACTGGGATTTAAACACAGATCTGCTGCCCAGCTCCCTATCACCTCACCGTTAGCATCCGCTTTGAGCCTGAATCTCGCCCTTGGCAGACCTTCGACCCTAAGGGCGCCTGTCTAGGGTCGATGCCTACTCAGGAGGTTTTCCAGGAGAACCTCTGCTCCCTAAAGGTGACAATTCCCAAACGTAATCGCCCTTATAGGAGGCAGTCGCTCAAGCCGGCTGAACAGGAGACTAAACTTGATGTCACCTGAGGGTGGCCTCACCTCCCATCGGGTTGATAATCCGCTCGGGTAGGGATTTGGCTTTGAACAATATTGTGGTCTTGCCGAAGGCTCCAACAGAGAGAGTTTTTGAATCAGCCTCTCCCCTAAAATTGATATCGCCCCCTCCAGACCTGTACGGTGTCTATGTATTTGCCCCTCACAGACAAAACCATTCTCGTGACGCGGGCGGCAGGGCAATCGAGTCAGTTTACCCAGCTATTAGCAGCGGCAGGGGCTGTGGTGGTAGAGATGCCTGCTCTAGAAATTGGTCCACCGTCGAGTTGGGAACCGCTGGATGGAGCGATCGCCCGCCTCCCCGACGTTCACTGGCTAATTCTCACCTCCGCCAATGCCGTGGATTTCTTTCTAGAACGGCTGGCAGATCTAGGCCATTCCCAGGCTGATTTGAACCATCTGAAGATCGCGGTGGTCGGCAAGAAAACCGAGGCGATATTGAATCGGCGGGGGCTGACGGCAGACTTTGTGCCCCCCGACTATGTAGCCGATGCGATGGTAGAGCATTTTCCTGAAGACATCGCCGGGAAAACCCTGCTGTTTCCCAGGGTGGAAAGCGGTGGCCGTCCGGTGCTGGTGGAAGAAATGACTACGGCAGGGGCAACGGTGCTGGAAGTGCCCGCCTATGAGTCGGGCTGTCCAGCGGAACTGGATGCGGCGGCGATCGCCGCCCTCCGCCAGGGACGCATCGAGGTGCTTACCTTCGCCAGCTCTAAAACCGTACGCCATACGGTTCAGCTCCTCGAACAAGGGGTGGGCGAGGGCTGGGCTGAGGTGCTTAAACCGGTGGCGATCGCCTCCATTGGCCCTAAAACCAGCGATACCTGTCGGGAATTCCTGGGGCGAGTAGATATCGAGGCGGCAGAATATACCCTGGAAGGACTCACCGAGGCGATCGCCACATGGGCCGGATCATCGGACTAACGGGAGGCATCGCTACCGGCAAATCCACCGCTGCCGACTACCTGGGCCAGCACCACGGCCTGCCGGTGCTGGATGCGGATATCTATGCGCGGGAGGCGGTCGGGATGGAGTCGCCCATTTTGGCGGCGATCGCTGATCGCTACGGCAACCAGATCCTCCTGCCCGATGGCAGCCTAAACCGGGCTGCTTTGGGGGAGATTATCTTCAACGACCCAGCAGAAAAGGGCTGGTTAGAGCAGCAGATTCATCCCTACGTGCGCCAGCGATTTGCGGAGGCGATGGCCGAACTAGATGCCCCTCTAGTAGTTCATGCCATTCCCCTGCTGTTTGAGGCCGACCTCACCGATCAGGTGGGGGAAATCTGGGTCGTGATCTGTTCTGCGGATCAGCAGCTACAGCGACTGATGGCGCGCAATCAGCTCAGCCAGGCCCAGGCCCAGGCCCGCATCGCCAGCCAGATGTCTCTGGAAGAAAAAGCCGCCCGTGCCGATCGCGTCCTAGACAATTCGGGCGATCGCCTGCACCTCTACCGGCAAATCGATGCCGCCCTGGAGGTAAAGCCCTAGGGTTTCAGGACTGGGCGCATCGCTGCCTGTCCAAACGGCGTGGATGGGCTCCGCTGCGGCTGGGCCTTTGACGCAGCTTACCAAGCTCAGGGCCGTGCGGCTGGGCAGATCCCCCAGGGCTTTTTGCTGATTAGAGAACTCGCACACTTGCAGATCGCCCGTCTGGTGCAGCCAGTCCCGCAGGGGTTGACCGTTGCTGTGATGCCAGAGACTCGGCGGCATCAGAACGGCAGCGTGCCCTCCCGGCCTGAGTAGCTGGACGATGCGCTCCAGATACAGCCGTTCCCAGTAGAGTTTGGCCTGTCGCTGGTGGGGGGCGGGCTGGGTAGCGTAGCGGTAGTCCCGCAGGCGGCGAAAGCAGTCCTTGAGAAAGGCCATCTGATCCCGGTGGCTGCGCCAGAGGGCTTCCACCGGGGGGGCAACTTCTCGGAGCTGGGTGCTGTTGTGATCAAAAGACTCGCGGGTGATGCCCTGCTGGTCGAAGGCGTCTGGATTCTGGTCGAAGGCCCCGGTAGCGGTGGGCTGGAGGGGGCCAGTCGGGGGATGGCAGAGAATTAAATCAAACCCGCCCCGACTGAGGATCGGGTGGCAGTGGAAGCCCCAGTGGAGCGGGTGCAGGGCGTCGATGTCGGCTTCCGTGAGCAATCGCTGCCGCTGGCTTTCCGGGTCACGATCGCGGTGGCGCAGCCCCAGCTGCTGGCTGAGTTCGTTGAGCAGCAGGTGATTCAGCTTGGTTTCGGCCACCCGGTTAAGTGCGTCGATGCGATCGCTAAGAAATGCCGCCTGCACGTAGGCGGGAACACCAGTCCCTTCAGACAGCAGGTAGGTTTGACTGCGGTAGTGCTCCAGGTGGATCTGCTGCTGCCGTAGGGTGTCTTCGTAGTCGTCCGCCAGCAGGGGCTGGAGCAAATTGCCCTGGAGAACGGGGGTGGCTGTGGCCTTGCGCCGGGGTGGCACCTGGTCGAAACGTTCCGAGTCCACGTGTACCAGGCCCATCAGAGCGTTGCCAGGAATCACGCTCAGGCGCGGATCGGGCAGTTCTGCCAGGGAGTCTGCCGATTCAGCCGTCTGCAACAGCCACAGCAGCAGCTGCAGGCGGCTGATCTCGACTGCTTCTGGCCAGAGGTCGGCTCCCACGGTATTCGGCAGCAGCTGCCGCTGGAGAGCGAGTCGGTTTTTGGGCGCTGGCAGGTGGTCAGCCGCGATCGCCAGTAGTCCTCCCAGGACTCCCTCTAGCTGCTCTAGGACCGCCACCAGATACCGCCCCGACCCACAGGCAGGATCAAGCAGGGTGAGGTCTTGCAGAGCGGTGAACAGGGCCACTGCCCGCTTGGGTGTCACTCCCATCAGCAGATCGGCAACTGTGTCGTATTGCTGGTGGGTGGCGGTGTAGGCGCAGGCGAGAACGGCAGGAGTGAGGAGGCGATCGCCCATCGCCTCCAGCAGCACCGCCGGAGTGCTGAAAAACTTTCCCTGCTGCTGGTTCACCCAGCCTTCTAGAATTGGCCCCAAGGCTGCCGTGAAATCTGGGGATTCCACCGCCAGATCCCCCAGCCACACCAGCAGCGGTTCGAAGGCGGCATCCGGGACGGTGAGCTGCGATTCTGGCAGGCCCAGATCGGGGCTTTCGAACAGGCTAGGGGGCAGATAGGGCAGATCCCCGAGCTGGGCCTGCACCAGCAGCGGTCGTTCCTGGGGCGGTAAGCAGATGCCCTGGCTCCAGAGGGGCTGAAGCACCTGCTTAAAAAACCCATCCGGCCCCCGCTGCTGGCTCTGGCCAAACTGATTCTGCAAGTACCATTCATCTCCGTTCAGCAGCCCCCGCCCCTGCATCGCCGCCAGGGCCACCAGCCGACAGAACAGGGTGATGGCGTAACGTCCGCGCTGGCGAGAAGCGGGG
>PYEQ01000486.1 GCA_003017785.1 filamentous cyanobacterium CCP5
GCGCCCTGCGGATGCTTCAGCGGGTATTTGCTGAACTGGATGCGGCAGAAGACATTGACGCCAACGACCCCGAGCTCAGTTTGCTCAAGGGGTTCATGGACCTGCTGCTGGCGGTGAATTTGCCCTTTGCTAATCCCGATCAGGCCATTTCTCGCCTGCAGCAGGGTTACCCCACCTATGTCTCCCAGCGGGGGATTGCCATTGGCATGCGAGATCTAGAGCGCTACCCTGAGGCTTTGGCGGCGATCAATCGGGCTCTGGAGGCTGCTCCCAACAACCCCGACTTGATCTACCTCAAGGCTCAAATCTATCGGCTCGATGGCAACAACCGCGCCAGCCTACCGCTTTACAACGAGGCCCTGACCTTTGCCAGCCAGCTACCCGATGGCGTCGTGGAGCAAATGGTATTCGAACAGTGTCTGGTCGAAGGTAATCCTGGCCAGGTCTGCGCCGACCGGGCCCGCAGCAATCGCGCCAGCCGCTAGCCAGCCGCTAACTCTGTGATAACGTCAAGGCAAGGAGTTTCGGCTCCTTGCCTAATTTTGTCGAAAGCAGCAGCAATCCATAGTTCTGATCAGGAGCCCCCGCCCATGCAGGTAGCCTTTCGAGAATGTGATTTTTTCAATCTCTGGATCTGGCTGGAGTTTGAAACCATTCCCTCGTCGATGGAGCAGCAGTACATCGACGAAATCTTCGACTCCTGGTTTTTCCTCGGTAAGCTGGGGGGCTTCAATGCTGAAAATATTCAGGTGCAAGAAGCAGGCTTAGAGCTGAGCTACATGAACTACAGCGAAAACGCCGCTAGCGATAGCCTGCTCTCAGTCATGCACAACATGGGGGAAGTAGAGTATGAAGGGGTTTGGGCCCGCTGCTGGTTTGACCTGGGCACTAGCGATGCGATCGCCCTCGACATTCTAATCAATGCCCTGAAACAGTTTTCGTTGGAGTACGTGGCTATCCGCCAGGTATTCATCGGTGGGGAAAATGCCGACTGGCCCATTCCCTACAGCAGCCGCCCGGAATTTGTCGGCGAAGAAACCTAGGGACTGGGGCACGGCAAAAATCCGTGCCCCGGCAAAAATCAATGATGGAGGCTAGGCTACGGCAGCCAGAGCCTTCTCGATCGCCACCAGGGCCTGCTGGACCTCGTCAGCGGAGACAATCAGCGGCGGCACGAATCGCACTACCTTGGGGCCAGCGGGCACCAGCAGGAGCCCTTCGGCCATGGCGGCCTTGACCACGGCGATGGAGGTGATCTCCGAGTCATCCTTGAGCACCAGGCCGTTGATTAGGCCCCAGCCCCGCACCGTTTCGATCAGGTCAGGGTGCAGAGAGGCCAGCTTCTCTAGCCCCGATCGCAGCTGTTCGCCCCGCTGCACAACATTTTCTAGCAGGTTGTCTTGCTCCAGGGTCTGGCAGACCGTGAGGGCCACCTTGCAGGCAAAGGGATTGCCGCCAAAGGTGCTGGCGTGATCTCCCGGCTTGAGCACGTCGCAGTGGGATTTACACAGCATTGCCCCAATCGGCACGCCACCGCCAAGGCCCTTGGCCGAGGTAAACACATCCGGTTCGATGCCCAGGTTTTCATAGCCCCAGAGCTTGCCAGAGCGACCCATGCCCACCTGCACTTCGTCCAGAATCAGTAAAATCCCGGTTTGGTCGCAGAGCTGCCGCACCTGCTGGAAGTACTCGACCTCGCCGGGGCGCACGCCCCCTTCTCCCTGCAGCGGCTCTAGCAAAATCGCCGCCACCTGGGGTTTTTCCGCATCCAGGCTGATCACCAGGTCTTTCAGCGCCTCGAAGTCGTTGTAGGGCACATAGGCGAACCCCGGCATCAGCGGATCGAAGTTCTTTTGGTACTTGGGCTGGCCGGTGGCGGTGATCGTGGCCAGGGTGCGCCCGTGGAAGCTGGCGTTGGCGGTGATAATCAGCGGCGTGTCAATGCCCCGCTCCGTGTGGGCATACTTGCGGGCCAGCTTGATTGCCCCCTCGTTCGCTTCCGCCCCGGAGTTGCAGAAAAATACCCGGTCTGCGCAGGAATGCTCCGTTAACCACTGGGCCAGCTGTCCCTGTTCAGCGATGTAGTAGAGGTTGGAGACATGGTGCAGGGTCTGCATCTGCTGGCTGACCGCCTCCACCATGGCCGGGTGGGCGTGGCCCAGACAGCAGGTGGCAATGCCCGCCACAAAGTCGAGATATTCCCGGTCTCGGTCGTCCCAAACCCGGCAGCCCTGGCCTCGCTTCAGCGTCAGGGGAAAACGCCCGTAGGTGGTCATCACGTGGGCGTCAAACTGTTCTGGGCTGAAGGATGCTCCCGAAATGGGCAGTTTGATGCCCTTGAGGGAGTTTTGAACCAGGCTGAGTAAGCTCACAGGTGGCCTCGCTTTAGGTGGTCAAGAAATGGGTTAGGAAGGGCGATCGCTAGCTGTGATTGAGCATAGCGAAAACTTCTAGAAAAAGTCATCCAGGGGCTTTGGTGGGTTGCCATCCCCTGACCCAGGGGGCTCAGTCCTTGGGTCAGCGATCGCCCCTTGGGATCCATTCCTATCCGCCGCCCCGCCAACCGCGATATACTCCCCCCAGCAAGTCCCAGGAGTCATTTCAGGAGTCACCGTCAATGGTCGCCGTTGCAATCCTCGCCGCCGGAAAAGGCACTCGGATGAAGTCGAGTTTGCCAAAGGTCTTGCACCCCGTCGGTGGCTGTTCGATGGTGGAGCGGGTGCTCAACAGCGTGGCCGGGTTAACGCCTTCCCATCAGCTGATTATCGTCGGTTTCGGCCAGGAAAAAGTGCAGCAGGCCCTCGCCCACCGGCAGGGGCTGACCTTCATTGAGCAGGCCGAGCAGCTCGGCACCGGCCACGCCGTACAGCAGGTGATTCCCCATCTAGAAGGCTTCGACGGCGATTTGCTGGTGCTCAATGGCGATGTGCCTCTGCTGCGGCCCGAGACCCTAGCCGAGATGCTGCGGTTCCACCAGGAGAACGGCAATGCCGCCACCCTGCTGACGGCCCAGTTCGACGACCCCAGCGGCTATGGACGGGTGTTTTGCGATGGCGATCAGGTGGTGACAGAAATCATTGAGCACCGAGACTGCACCCCCGAACAGCGACAAAATCCTCGCATCAACGCCGGGGTCTACTGCTTTAGCTGGCCTGCCCTGGCCCAGATTTTGCCCCACCTGAAGGCGGACAACGACCAGCAGGAATACTACCTGACGGATGTGGTCAAAGACCTCAGCCCGGTGCGAGCGATCGACGTGGCCGACCCCCAAGAAATTCAGGGCATCAACAACCGCAAGCAGCTGGCAGACGCCTTTGCCATGCTCCAGCACCGGATCAAAGACGACTGGATGATGGCCGGGGTCACCCTGATTGACCCGGACAGCATCACCATTGACACGGAAGTCGAGATTGCCCCCGACGTGGTGATCGAGCCCCAGACCCACCTGCGGGGGAAAACGGCGATCGCCACCGGCTGTCGCATCGGCCCTGGCAGCCTGATTGAGCATAGCCAGATCGGGGCTAATAGCACCGTGGCGTTCTCAGTGATTAGCGATAGCACCGTGGGGGAAAACAGCCGGGTAGGTCCCTACGCCCACCTGCGGGGCAACGCCGTCATCGGCGACAAATGCCGCATCGGCAACTTTGTGGAAATCAAAAAAGCCACCCTGGGCAACGGCACCAACGCCGCCCACCTCAGCTATCTGGGGGATGCCACCCTGGGCGAAAGGGTGAATGTCGGGGCCGGCACCATTACCGCTAACTACGATGGCTACCAGAAACACCACACCCACCTGGGCGATCGCACCAAGACCGGCTCCAACAGCGTACTCGTGGCCCCCGTGACGATTGGAGAAGATGTGACCATCGCGGCGGGCTCTGTAGTGACCAAAGACGTGCAGAGTGATGCCCTGGTAGTGGCGCGATCGCCCCAGAAAGTGATTCCTGGCTGGCGCCCGAAGCAGCAGAGGCCCGCCGCCGAATAGGTGCCCGCTGCCCAATCTTCCAAAAAAACGCGACCGGGCTATCCCA
>PYEQ01000487.1 GCA_003017785.1 filamentous cyanobacterium CCP5
CCCTCAATCAGCCCCCAAATGACCGCGACCAGATTCAGCAAGTCCTCAAAGACCAGATTCAGCAAGCCTTGACCTTCGCCCCCGACAGCCCCGAGCGCCAACGATGCCTCATTTACATCCATGCTTTGGTCATGAAATCGGGCAAGCTATGGCGAGCTTTCCGACCGTATTACAACGATGCCGTTCAAGATATGTGGCAAGAGTGTTTCAGCAACCTCGAAGAGTATGATCCCGCCGTTCAGCTTGTCACCACCTGGCTAAACGACCATTTGCGGAGGGCTCTACGTCGGTATAACGATCGCCAACAGCGAGACCTCAAGCGACACCGTACCCGAGTGAAAGGTGAAGATGGGCAAGAAGCTCCGATTGTGGACTTTTTGACTAGCCGTCCTGACGCTGCTGAAGCCCAGGAAAAGATTTTGCATCCCGTGCTCAAGTGGGTCGAAGCGGATGCCGATGGTACGCTGCAAAAGCGCATTTTTGGGAAGCGGCCAGACATCAACGTTCAGTCAGTGATCCTCAAGCGGATTCCGCCGCAGTCCAAAGATTGGAACACGATCTGCACTGAATTTGGTCTATCTGAAGAGGAAGCCACTGCTTTACCCAAGTGGTATCACCGTTACTGCAAGCCTGTGTTGCGGGAGTTTGGCACTCAAGCGGGTCTTTTATAAGGAATCTGTTTTTCACCCTGTATTTAACTATGTCTTCTCTTCCCGATCACCAAACCAATCGCGATATCCCCGTCCTCGTCAGGCAAAGCTCGCTAGAGACCGCGAGAGCCTTTGCCGCAGAAGCTGCTGACCCGACCAAAGGTAAGCAAATCTGCCTGAACACCTTATCGGTACTATCGGTTCATGAATACTTGAGCATCTTAGGTATTGCGACAGATGTCACTGAAGGAGATGGCTGGCAACCTCATCTGCGACTTATCGACAATCCCGCCGATATCTATTTGGCTGAGCGGGGCTTGGTAGAATGCATACCAGTTGCACCTGGCACGACAGAAATCTCTGTCTCGCCGGACGTTCAGTTCAGGCGCATAGCCTATGTTGTTGTCGAGCTTCAAGAACCGTTCCAAGAAGCACAACTAAAGGGATTTGGAAAAGCTTCTGAGATCACACACGATAGGCTATCGATTGACCAACTTCACCCAATATCTGATTTACCACAGCACTTAGCAAAATTTCACGCTAGCCACCTAGGTCAATGGTTTCAGGGGCATATTGAGTCTATTTGGCAACCTCCAGAGCAAATCATTGCGACTCGCTATCCAGCATTTCGGTTCAGAGCCCAATCTGGCCCCATTCTCAGAAAGGCAAGACCCATTACGCTGAAAAGCGATGTAGGACTTCCTCTCCAGTTAGGGCTTATTATTGCAGCAAAATCTGGTGATGAGTCTATCTTTGTAAGTGCTCAACTACATCCAGGAATCAAGAGCAATGCCGAGTCGAATATAGGTTGCACTTTGCCAGCAGGCGTTGTGCTGGAATTACGCTCAGACGAGGAAAAAATGATACAGGCTGTTTCAGCGCGTCCCACGCCAGCAGATACCTTTATTCAGCTTAAGCCGTTTGAATGCTTCCCGAACGAGCAGTATCAAATTTGCGTTATTTTGGGACATCAATGGACAACTGAAATCTTATCCGCTTGATTGACTTACAGCGTTTCCATAGCTGATGAGGTAAAGATTCAGGCCTGCAATTATTGTAGAACAGTCGCTCTGGCGGTCGAGCCGTCCCTTACGGAAGCGAGAAAGGCTGTATCGACTTAGCGAAAAGCTGAAGCGATTCCCGCTGATACAAATTGCGATCGCAAATTCACCCATACACCTCAGTAGCACTCTATTTTGGCTCCGGGGACTTGCCCTGGAGATAGAGAAACGCATCCACCTCGCGGGCCGTGGGTAGAGCGGCGATCGCCCCTGGTCTCAGGGTGGTCAATGCCCCCACCGCGCTGGCGTAGCGCAAAATCGACTCCATTGTGTTCGAACTCTGCAGACAGTCCCACCCCTGGCGGTGCAGCTGGTGGAGCACCCCGGCGAGGAAGCTGTCCCCCGCTCCGGTGGTGTCCTCGCTCTCAACCAGAAAGGCAGGCACTGAGAGGGTTTTCGAATCCGTTGCCCAGGTGCTGCCGGCTGCCCCGTCCGTCAGCAGGACCGCCTCGCAGGCAGGCAGCCGCTGGCAAATCTCCATGGCGCTGTCCGTGCCCATCAGCCATAGGGCTTCCTCTCGGGAGAGTTTGATCAGCTGAGCCTGGGCAATCAGAGGGCGAATCTGGTCGGGAGCGGCGGCAGCATCTGGCCAAAACACCGGTCGCCAGTTGAGGTCAATGACCAGCTGCAAACCCTGCTCCTGGGCTCGCTGCTGGGCCCGATGCATGGCGGTGGCGGTGGTCGGGTAGGCCAGCCCAAGGGTGCCCATGACCAGATAGCTGGCCCCGGCAAAGTCAACCTGTTCGACCCAGACTGGGCTCAGGTGGGCATCGGCAAAGCCACCGGGGTCAGGGGCGCTAAAGCCAATAAACTTGCGATCGCCCGACTCATCCCGCTGCACCAGCACCGTGCGGGTGGGCCAGTCGTCGTGGCGCTGAATCTGGCAGCGGACCCCCTGCTGCTCCAGGGCCTTGATCAGCCAGTCGGCGATCGCGTCCTGGCCGAGGCAGCCGACGAACCGGCTGGGGGTGCCCAGCTTGGCAAGGGCAGCGGCGACGTTGGCGGGTGCCCCGCCGGGATAGTCCACCCAGTTTTTTAGAGCCCTGCCCGGCTCGGAGCTGGCCGGGTTTCCTCGCTGAAACAGGCGATCGACGAGGTATTCTCCCAGGCAAATGATCGGCTCTGACATAGATTAGATGAACGGCTACTAGCCCATCAGCCGTCGACAGTCTAACTCACCGGAGCACACCGGTTCTGGAAATGAGAACTGACTCAGCAGGGCGGGATGAATCTCCCCGAAGTGGCCAGCCCCCTGACCGTTTACCAGAACGGTGGCGGCCCGACCAGGAATGTAGTGGGCAGCAGTGCAGGCCTCCAACTCGTAGGGGATCTGCAACGCCTTGAGCAGAGTCTGCACGTAGGCTTTAGCCGTAGCGAAAGAGGCGCGGGCATCCAGGCTGGCAAACCCCCAGTAAAAAGACTCAGTGACCGGGTCTGTTGGACTCACCACCTCGCCGGTTTCATAGATGTTGATGGGCTTGGGGGCGCTGATGTTGCGGGAGAGAATTTCCAGCAGGCCGGCCTGGATCGTACTGCGCACGGCGCTGAAGCTGCGGCTCTTGGCATTGGCGGTCAGCCGGGTGTCTGGGGTGAAGCCAGAGAGAATCTCCGGGTCGGTGAGCACAAAGCTTTTGACCTCCATCAGCCCCATTCGCTGGGCCTGATCGCCAACGCTGAGAACGAAATCCCGCAGGGGATCCGAGGCCCCGGTGTGGAAACGCAGGGCAGTGGGTTCGGCCTGGAGGTTGTGCAGCCCGATCGCCACCATCAGATCCCCAGCGATGTCGATTTCGCTAAAAATGTCGGTGCGATAGGAGGGAATACGAATTTCCTGGGTGCCGGTGACTTCCAGGTCCATGCGGCTGAGGTAGCGGCCCAGATCGGCCTTGGCGATCGCCGTGCCCAGCATTTCGTTCAAGAACCGGGCAGAAAACAGAACGGGCCTGCGGTCCAGGCTGGGGGTGACCAGGGGGGCTGCGCCGTCCCGCTCAACGGTGACGGTTTTCACCGGCGATCCGGCATCTAAAAAGTTGTGGGCCAGGATGTTGATCATCTCCAGCACCGTTTTCTGGGTAATGCCGGTGACGTCGATAAATAGGTTGCGGGTCGTGGGGGTGACTTCGCCTACCCCGGCGGCATTGGTAATCGGAGGCAGGGACAGCACCTTCCCGCTGGCATCCCGCAGCACCGGCACCAGTCCTCCCTGGGGTCCGGCCTTGGGCAGGGTGCGGCTAAACAGCTTGCCCTTGGGATGGCTGCGCAGAATCTGCCGCCCGGTCATGGGCTGGTCGCCCCCCAGGGGCACGAAGGTTAGGTC
>PYEQ01000488.1 GCA_003017785.1 filamentous cyanobacterium CCP5
CGCGCACCGTGATCTACGACCCCGAACTCAGCCTGGGCCTGCCCGTGGGCCTGAGCATGACCAGCGGCATCAACGCCATCGCGCACGCAGCCGAAGGCCTGTACTCGGTAGACGCCAACCCGGTCATCAGCCTCATGGCGCAGGAAGGCATCGCAGCGCTGGGCCGTGCGCTGCCGGTGATCAAGGTGAACCCGGGCGATGTGGCCGCCCGGTCCGACGCTCTCTACGGCGCCTGGCTCTGCGGCAGCGTGCTCGGCGCGGTGGGCATGGCGCTGCACCACACGGCATTTCCCGGCTCCATCAGCCTCCGCCCCAGCACCTTGATTGCGTTGATTCAGGACTATATCAAACCCCTCGCCCGCTACGGATTTAGCCGTTTTTTCTTTATCAACGGCCATGGGGGGAATGTAGCTACCCTGAAAGCGGCCTTTGCCGAAACCTACGCTGCCCTGGCAGATTTGCAAATTCCCCAGGGGGATCAGGTCCGCTGCCGAGTCGCCAACTGGTATATGGGTCGGACCGTGCATCAGCTCGCCCAGCAGCTCTACGGCCATCAGGAAGGCTCCCATGCCACCCCCAGCGAGGTTGCTCTGACTCAGTACGCCTACCCTGAAGCGATTAAATCGGGATCGCTTGAGCCTGCCATTGCTCCATCCGGCTATCCAATTTACGGGGCCGCTGATTTTCGGCGGCACTACCCGGACGGGCGCATGGGCTCGAATCCAGCATTAGCCACCCCCGACCACGGACGTCAGTTCTACGAGGCGGCGGTGAAGGAACTGGCAAATGACTATCTGCGATTTTTGGGGGAGAGTTAGAAATCGAACCGCGCCCTAAGCGGAGTCGAAGGGTGCGGTTCAATCCCCTTTCCTAGCCAATCCGCAGGAGCTCAACGTCAAACAGCAGGGTGGCATTGGGGGGAATGACGCCGCCAGCGCCGCGGGCCCCATACCCTAGCTCTGGGGGAATTTCCAACTGCCGGCGACCGCCAACCCGCATGGACATCACCCCTTCATCCCAGCCTTTGATCACCTGGCCAACGCCGATGGTGAAGGTGAAGGGACGACCGCGATCGCGGGAGCTGTCAAATTTAAGGCCATTCTCGAGGGTGCCGGTGTAGTGAACGGTTACCCGCTGGCCGGGCTGGGGCATGGCCCCGGTGCCTTCGACGATATCGACATATTTGAGGCCAGACTCGGTGACGACACCGTCTCTCTCAACGACCGAGGCATCTTCTTCTCCAGGGGCCAGCATCTCGGCAGGGGCCAGATCTTCTGCGGCTTGAGCCACCTGGACCGGGGCTTCCGGGGCTGAATCAGCCAGATTGGCAGCGACGGCATCGCCGCCGGTAACCTGGGCGACTACCAAAATCACACAGCAAATAGCCAAAATACTGAGGCTAATCAAAATTTCCCGCACAGATCGTTTCTCCAATTCGTTAGTGAAGGTTCATTCGTAAACCAGACCGGCAACTAGCGCCAGTTCTTATTTTCCAGCTCTCTGACCTGACGCTCTAGGCGATCAAGGCGGCCCCTAAGCTCATCCATCTCCGCCTGGCGAGGTACGCCTAAGTCCTGAAGAGCATTGCGAAACTGCCGCTGGAGCTGCTCTTCAATATTGCTGTTGTTGGCGCTGAGCTGGGTCATGAAGTCGTCTACGAAGCGTCGGGCCTGTTCCGGGTTGAACCGCCCTTCTTGCACCCAGGTTTCGGTGACCTGACGCAGCTGCTCAGCCACCAAGGAGGTGGTTCCAACGCCGATCATCAGCAGCTGTCTCAGCAGGTTGTTATCCATGAATTTCCTCTTTCAACTGGCGGTGTGCAGTAGCCCGGCCATGCCACGTTCATTGTGTCAGAGAACCGTTATCGGGTTGGGTATTGAAAGCCGAACCCTGCCCCCTCTGAGTTGCCCCTGCTGCCATAGCTGAGGCGTTACCATTGGGACAAAACCGGCAACAGCAGGGTGACGTAGTAGTAGACCAGGGCTCCGGTAAACACGTAGCTATCCGTGCGATCTAGAATGCCGCCGTGACCGGGAATCAGGGCGCCGGAGTCTTTAACGCCGGCATCCCGCTTCATTAGGGACTCGGTGAGATCCCCCAGCAGACTTGAGGTGCCGATGATAGCCCCGAGCAAACCGCCGGACAAAGACCATAGGGGCCATTGCAGCCAGTAGGCGGCTGCAGCCCCTATGAGCGTACTGGCCAGTAAGCCAAAAACGGCCCCTTCCACGGTTTTCTTGGGACTAATGTTGGACAGAGGAGTGCGACCAAACAGCCGACCAAAGACATAGGCTCCGATGTCGGCGGCCCAAATGCAGGCGAAGGCTGTGAGGGTGGCGGTCAGACCTACTGGGAGCTGGGCGATCGGCAACCAGGTGTCGGTCCAAAAGCCACCCAGGGGCAAGGGAGCAGCAGCAAAATCACCCAAATCCCGGAGCCGAATCCAAAAGCTGGGCAGGTAGCCACCGTAAAACAAGCCCAAAATGGAGGCAGCAACGTCGGCAATGGTGGCAAATTTGGGCTGAAACAGCAGGTAGAAACAAATCAGCGTGCCCAGTAGGGGCAGCAGGGCATCGGCCAGCTGGGGGGAGAGGTGGGCGGTGATCAGGAGAACCTGGCTGACAATCAGGGTGGTTTTGGCGGCGGGCAAAATGCCTTTAGCTCTCACCAGCTGGAAGATTTCGAGCTGACCGAGGAAGACGATCACGCCGAAGCCCGCTGCAAAGTACCAGCCGCCGAGCACAATCATGGCAGAGGCAAGGGCGATCGCGACAACGGCGCTAATAATACGAGACCAGGGCATAGGAATACAGGGGCTACCCGGCAATCAGGAGAATCTGCAGCAGCAGAGGTTTTCCCATTATCGGTTGGGTAGGGAGATTGCGTAGAAACTGCCACGCCAGCTAGAACAATCAACCGAGGCTGGCAGGCGTATTCTGTTCAGTCTAAGGGCTCAAAACCTTCGGAACAAGGCGGGGTGGGAAAACTCCGGCCTAGGGAGGAGAAGCTGAGTTGGAAAAAGCCTCCCGCAGGCTGTCGGTACGGGCGGCGGCTGGTTCTGGACCCAGCCAGAGGGTTTCGTAAAAGAAAAATGACACGCCGGCAAAATTGCGATCGCGGGACGCCTCTATCTGGGCGCGAATCCAGGGCATGGATACCGGCAAAGCCCTCAACCCGCTAAGAATGCCAATGCTAGTGGGTATCTGGGATTGAGAAATCTGTAGAGAGGGCTTGGTAAGCTCCCATAAAAACCGGTTTTGGTCGTTTCGATAGATTTGCACAACCAGCTCATCGACAGAGCCTCGCCGCTGCCAGGTGGGCCAGTCCTGTAGATATTTGGCATAGGCAAAGGGATAGGGGTTAGGGGAGACCGACACCTTGGCCTCAGGCCGTCGAGACTGCACCAGCTGATGTACCCGGTCCATGAAATCAGAAATTTTCTCAGCTCGCCAGCTAACCCAGGCGGCATCTTCGGGGTCGGTCGGAGGAGGGGCACCGGTTTCCTGGGTATAAAGCTGCTTCGTGTAAGGATCATAGCCAAACTCCACCGGCAGCCCGAGGTGATCGTCCACCTGAATGCCGTCGACAGGGTAGTTGGTCAGCAGCTCATCTAGCAGGCCCAGCAAGAACCGTTGGGCTTCGGGATGAAAGGGGTTGAGCCAGCGGCGAGGAATCACGCCCCCCTCCATCCAGATGCCAGGATCGGCAGTAGGTCCGTCACCGGGGAGAATATCGTCTGGATCGGCTTCGGCCTCAGGCTCACTATTGGAGTTGTCCTCGGTACCAGAGCCGGCCATCTCAGTCTCAGCGTCAACGTCGTCCGCTGGGCTGACGTATTTTTGCGTGAACCAGTCCGGATGGCGATCGTAAAGCTGGTAGGGGGCCGGCGTCATAAACCCAAACTCGAACCAGGGCAGCACCTGCATATTGCGAGCATGGGCTAGATCGATAATTTCCTGGAGCATGTCTCGATCTGGGGCGGGGCCGCGGGGAGGGTCCGGTTCTCCCTGAAGATGCTGA
>PYEQ01000489.1 GCA_003017785.1 filamentous cyanobacterium CCP5
CCGCATGGGCGAACCCCAACCCCACCGCCACCACCGCCAGAATACTGTGGGCCGCTCGCCAGGGCTCATAGGGAATCTTCAGCGGCTTTCGCCAGATGGTGGTCACCACCATGATTAAAAAGGCCAGGGTGCCCATTACTGCCAGCCGCGCCCGCCAGGGGGCTGTCGCCAGGTTCAAGAGCTGCCGGGTATCTGGTTCGACAATGAACAAAATCACCGGATGCATCAGCACCATCAAAAACGCCGCCATCGAGCTGTAGCGGTGAAACAGCAGCAGAATATCGATGCCGTAGGAGGATTCAATCCGGTTGACTCGGGCGGTGAGCACAAACTGCAGCACCATCATCGCCAGGGCAATGAACCCTAACGCCACCGAAAATTCAGTCCAAAAGCCCCGCTGGCTAGGGGCCGGATAGAGCAGCGCCACCACCAGGGGCACCAGGCAGATCGCCAGGTAGGCTAGAATCCACAGGGTCGCCACGGCGATCGGATTGTGCATCAGCAGGTAGCGGATGGCGTCAATTTGGTTGATGCCAGCGGCGGTTTTGGTGCCGATTGATGAAACCTTGCTCCGGAGTCCTGCCATACAACCCTACCTGGAAAGCGCTTTTAGCATTACAGCAGCTCCGGCCTATCCTACCTGAGTGAGAGGCGAGACATATCTCTCTGAGGGAGGGTGCGGTGAGGCGGTGGGGCAATAAGATGGTGAGGCGGTGGGCTGGCTTTCTCCCTTCGGGAGACATTGCATGAACGACTCAGCTCAGCGGCTTTAAAGAAGCAACGGAGTTGTCTCGCAGAGCGACATGAAAGACTTTGCCGCCCCAAAGAGGCTAGGGGACATCTCCCCCGCTCCCCCTTCAAGACCCCAGGGCCATCTCATTAATCACTTCCAACAGGGGCGATCGCTCCAGCAAAGACAGGGAGGACTGGTTCTGGCGGCGGGCGACGACGATGCGATCGGCTAAATATTGGGCATCACGGGCAATGCCGGAAAAGCGGCCAGACCCCCAGGTATAAAGCCAGGGCAGACCTAAGAAGTAAAGTCCGGGCAGGGGGGTGACGCCGCGATCGTGGCCGGGGTAGCCTTTGCCGTCGAATACGGGCACGTCGATCCAACTGAAGTCGGTGTGGTAGCCGATGGCCCAAATCACCGTGGTGATGTTGGCAGCAGCGTAGTCCAGGGCTAAGGGTTCTGCCTCCGGCTCCCAAACGGGGACGTAGGATGCTTCGGTGGGCGCCTCGAGCTGGTTTTTCTCGATGTAGCCGTCAATAGTGCGCTTAATGCTTTCGGCTACGGCATCGGCAGCATCCAGATTTTGCTTGAGGGTGCCATCGAAACATAGCTGGGGACCACGAATATTCGTCAGCCGTCCGTAGAGGCCCATGCCCTCCCGGGCAAAGTGGCGCAGATCGATTTCTCGCCCACCACCGCGTCCGGTGACGTAGTGATTGGTCTTGTGGCGTACTTTTTCTTTCTGGGGGTGCTTGTCGATAGGGATGTCGTAGTAGCCCATCTGCTCCAGCCAGTCCACCACGTCTTTGCCCCGATAGCGCCGGGGAGAACGGGGAGCCCCGCCTACACAGAGATGCACCTGCCGTCCTGCCAAATGCAAATCTTCGGCAATCTGACAGCCGGACTGGCCGGTACCCACCACCAGCACCGCCCCCTCCAGCAGGGACTCGGGATTTTTGTACTGAGAAGAATGGATCTGGGTGATGGTGTCGGGCAGGCGGGTGGCGATCGCCGGAATCCTCGGCTTGTGGTAGCCGCCCGTGGCAATCACCACCTGGTTGGCCGTAAAGTCGCCGATGGAGGTATCTAGGTGGAATCGGCTGCGGCCATCCTGGCGGACCCGATGAACCGTCACCTGCTCTTGGATTGGCGGCTGAAACTCACGGACGTAGGCTTCAATGTATTGGACAATTTCGTCTCGACCCATGAAACCTTCCGGGTCATTTCCCGGATAGGGAAAGCCAGGGAGCTGACACTGCCAGTTGGGAGTGACCAGACAGAAAGAATCCCAACGCTGGTTGCGCCAGGCATGGCCGACCCGATTTTTTTCCAGCACGATGTGGTCAATGCTGCGCTCTTTCAGACAGTGGCTAATGGAAAGACCTGCCTGTCCGCCGCCAACGACAATCACATCATGGTGCTGCATAGTTTCTGCACTAAATAAGAGTTCTCTACTTGCAAATTAGAGGCTCAAAACTGAATCACCTGTAGTTTTAGTTACAAAAACCCTGAGACTATTCGTATAAGCAGGTCACTTATCACAGACCCTCGAAATCTCAGGGATTGGGCCTGAATTTTTCTGCCTATAGCGGCAAGTTAACCGCTGTAGCAATCGCCTCAGGTAATTTCGTCTCACACTCACCTATCACTTTCGACAGGTAGGTTCGGGTGGCCAGGGAAGAATTTCCGTAAAATAGGCTGCCGCCTGGCATAAACAATAGACCTAAAAATTTTGTCACGAAAGATACAGGCTGTTTTAGACATGACTTTTAAGGTCGAGTTAATCCAAATTCGTTCAAGCTTGTTCGGATTGGACTTAGCTGTGTTGGCATCCGTGGATAGGCTTAGGCTGCTGTTGGCAGTTCCATAAACGCAGGGATTCGCAGGCCTAAGCGGTCTGATTTGGGGAGACTGCTACCTCAATTCAAAACCAGGTTGATTCCATAAACTGCTAGCTATTTGCCACGGATACTCGATTTTACGGCTGCATTTTCTGCACCATTGGCTTCAAATTTAGAGGGAAGATTTCATGCCTGAAGTAACCACTCCTGCCCACAAGGCCGGTGACTTTTTCGTAGATTACGAAGAGAAAGTATTTCCTGATGTGCAGGCAGAGCCGGGGGAAAAAGCTCTAGTAACCTTCCACACCGTCGCCTTCGAAGGTTCCATTGGTCTGGTCAATCTGCTCCAGGCGACTCGCCTGATTCGCAAAGGTTTTGACACCTCTGTTTTGCTGTACGGACCTGGGGTCACCCTGGGAGTGCAGCGAGGGTTTCCCAAGCTCGGTGACGAGGCATTTCCAGGTCACCTGGCCATGAATAATCAGATCACTAAGGTGATGGAAGAAGGGGGCAAGGTGTATGCCTGTCGGTTTGCTCTGCAGGCTCTCTACGGCCACGGAGAGCCCTCTTTGATTCCGGGTATCAAGCCGATCAGCCCCCTGGATGTGCTGGATATCGTGCTCGTCCATCGTAAGGAAGGCGCTTTCATCCTCGATACCTGGACGATGTAGAGCCCAGTTTGGCTAGCTCCGCAGGCAGAGTACCCGGGTCACAATCCAGCTCTGCCTGCTTTTCTCCTCGGACTCCTGGTAAACCCCCACGGCCTGGTGAACGGGGTGACTGCCTATTCTCTCACGACGTTTCAACCCTATTAACCTATGGATTATGCCAAGACCGTTCGGGCGGCGGCGGTCCAGATTAGCCCGGTACTCCATAGCCGGGAAGATACCACGGAGAAGGTACTAGAGGCGATCGCCTCGGCGGCTAAAGAAGGCGTTCAGCTAATCGTCTTTCCAGAAACCTTCATCCCCTACTATCCCTATTTCTCCTTCGTGCAGCCCCCGGTGCTGATGGGCAAGGCCCACATGCAGCTTTATGCAGAAGCAGTCACGGTGCCCGGCCCGGTGATAGATGCGATCGCCCGCGCCGCCCGCTCCTACGCCGTGGTGGTGGTGCTGGGGGTGAACGAACGGGATGCCGGTTCTCTGTACAACACCCAGCTCATCTTCGATGCCGACGGTAGCCTGCTGCTGAAGCGGCGCAAAATCACCCCCACTTACCACGAACGGATGGTCTGGGGCCAGGGGGATGGGGCTGGTTTGCAGGTGCTAGAAACCCAAGTGGGGCGGGTGGGAGCCCTGGCCTGCTGGGAGCACTACAACCCCCTGGCCCGCTTTGCCCTGATGGCCCAGCATGAGCAGATCCATTGCGGCCAGTTCCCCGGATCGATGGTGGGGCAGATTTTTGGCGACCAGATGGAAGTTACCATGCGCCAC
>PYEQ01000490.1 GCA_003017785.1 filamentous cyanobacterium CCP5
GGCGATATCTTCCCCTTCTGCCAACAGTTCGGTGGGGAAATTGAGGAGGACGGTGGTTTGATTGAGTTCAGGCCCCAGGCGGCGATCGACGCGGCTGGGGATGCCATAGCCGTAGATGACGTGGCCGCTGCCCGCCAGCACGATCACCGTGGTATCAGGGGATTTGGTTTTGAAATCGGCGATCGCCGCTGCCATGGTTTCATCCCACACCACCTGGGCGGCGAAGAAGTGATCGAAGTTGAAGTCGCCGTGGCTACCGTGGGCGCCAAAGGCTTCCTGCACAAAGGCCCGGTAGTCGGCGTTGCTAGTGTCGATGTCTGCGGCCAGGGGAATGTAGCGAAAATCGTTTGCTTCCAAACTGTCTAGCCCTTCCCTTGCCACCTGCCGAGTGATTTCGCTCGGGGCATTCAGGGCCAAGACCGGTAGCTGATGGGCTTTGGCAAATCGCAGCACCGGGGCGTAGTACTCCCAGGGGAAGCCCCAGCGCTGTTCGTACTCGGTCTGCTCCACCAACTCCACTTCCGAAATTTCCCCTGCCAGGTAGCGATCAATCACCGGCTGAAACGGACGCTGAAACATTTCCAGGGCGATCGCCAGATCAGAATTCTCTGCATAGAGAGCCGCAATAATGGCGAGTTGAGCATCGTGGTCGGCCTGGCTGTCGTGCTGTTCTCCCAGGTAAATCACCTCTGCCCCCAGCAAAGGGGCGATCGCCTCGGGCTGATTCCCCAAGTTCTGGGCTTCAACGATGACCGGAGCGGCGGGGCGATCGCCGGGTGCACTGGCGTTATCAGCACAGGCGGCGGACGTGGTGGTTAGCAGAGTACTCCCCAGCAGGAATAGGGCGAGGTAGCGGCGGAAGTGGGGCATAGGGAGACGCGGGGACATGGGGACAACGAGATCCCCTCGAGTAGAGACTTGGCTTTTGAGCAAGATTGCGGTCTTACCGAGGATTCTAACGAAATAGCTTCTTACAAGACCTGACACCTTAGCGCCACCAGTCAGCATTATGCTTCAGGGTTGCAGAGGCCGCAGTGGAGGGCAAGGGCGATCGCGCTGGCGAGGATGGCGGCGGATGAGCTGTCACAGCCGCCGATCCAGAGGGCCTGATAGCTAAACAGGCAGATGCCCAGAGCCAGTCCCATTGGGGTGGTGAGTTCTTCCATGAGCTGGCTGGTCTGCTCTAGCAGTTCTAGCAGCCGCAGAAACCGATTGAGAATCGCCATGATGGACTCCTGCAAGGGGCGTGATGAAGCAGATACAGCGCTACGACCCGTGAATTCTGACTGGCACCGTAAACTTTAGGATTGTTTTCAAGTTAGAGCAGTTCAGCCAGCCGATTCTCCAGCAGCGACTTGGGTACTTTGCCCACGAAGGTATCGGTTACCTGCTGGTGTCCATCCAGCAGCACCAGGTGGGGGACGCCGCTGACCCTAAACTGCCGAACGGACTGCTGCCACTGGGGATTGTCGATATCCAGCATCACGAAGTTAAGCTGATCGCCGTGGTGATGGTGCAGGGCTTGCAGCGTAGAGGCCATGGCCTGACAGGTGGTGCACCAGTCGGCATAAAACTCCAGTAGAGTCGGCTTGCCATTCGCCAATGCCTGGCCGTAGGGCATGGCGGCGGCGGCGGTAGCCTTCAGGGTCACCAGCCCAGCGACGGGGGAGGCGCTTTGCAGTTCGCCCTCTGGACGGGTGAGAAAAAAGGCGGCGATCGCAAACACCGCCACCAGGGCGATCGCCAGCAGGCTGGTTTTACTCGGGGCTGAACCGGGAGCAGGGGGATTCACAGTCATGGTTATTGAAAGTAATAGGCCAGGATGATGTGGAACACCAGCATCACGGCGAAAACACAGACAAAAAAGATGTGGCTAATCAGCCAGATGGACCGCAGCCCGCGAATCAGCGGGCCCTTGGTCAGGGCTTTGCCCCCCGGCAGGGTGCCAAAGTAGCTGCGGCTGGATTCGAGAATGCCAGTTTCTGCCACGACCCCCACCAGGGCCGTCAGGGTAGTGGCAAAAAATACCCACAGAAACACCGCGTTAAAGTTCAACCCGTTAGCCCCCAGGGTATGCACCAGCACCATGGCCACCAGCCCTACCCCCAAAAAGATATGAAGGCTACGCCAGACCTGCATGGAACCGGGCAGGGTGAGCTTGCCAATCCAGCCGCGGCTGCGTTTGCGCACGGTCAGCATCACCTCTAGCAGCACAAAACCCAGCGCTCCAAAGCCAGTGGCCTGCTTGTACAGTTCTCCTCGCAGAAACCGATGCAGATCAAAAGAGCGATCGCGCAGCAAATCTAAATAGGCGTGGCTAAGGGCAAAGGGCATTAGCAGCAAAGCCGTTACCAGGGTCAGTCCGATTAGGGTCTTGAAGCCGGGACGCAGACCTTTGGGGCCAGGGGGCGATCGCCGCTGGGGAGCAATTCTCCCGACCATCCCCGCTAGCGCCCCGACTTCCCCTTCAGGATTGGAATTAGGATTTGTCTCCGGGGACTGGGACATAGGGCGAAGTTCGCTCATTGTTCTAGAAATTTAGGAAACTGAATAATGTCACAGGTGTTTTAGCGCTTCGCATCGAAAAGGAGGCCGTGGGTGACCAGGGGGATTTCTCGAAATGAATAGGCCACTGTAGGTTGGTGTCGAAGCACGAGACCCAACAATCAGCAGGTCAATTCTTTCTTAGAAATCACCTAGAGGAAAAGCCGGGGAATCTAGGGCCGAGAGCCTAATTCCCCAGCCGTTGTCACTAGGAGATGTGACGTGCTAACACTGGGGCTAGCGCTTAGGCTCCTGCTAGAGGAATATTGATCACGATGCCGCCCATCACTTCGTCCATTACGAACTGCTTGTCGGGATAGCGCTCCAGGTGAACGGGATGAGTGTTATGGCAGGACACGCAGGCTTCCGCCACGGCCTTATCCGGATACATGGCGGAGAAAAAGGTCTGGTCGCCAATTTCCTGGTAGTCCTTCACCGGTTCGCCGGTTTCAATCATTTCCTCGACGGCAGCTTCTTCAAACTCACCCTTGGGGGCGTGGCTGTCGTTGATGTACCAGGGAGAAATCAGGTTGTAGGTAAAATAGCCGGACTCATTCGAGATTTCAGAACCCAGGCGGAACATCTGAGCCGGGAGGGGAATGCCGTTGGTTTGCTGCCAGCCCTCGGTGGCTTCGATCGCCAGCACGCCGTCATCCTTGGCCTTACCCTCCAGCATCTTGGCCCGGTTAACCACGTGCTTGGTGTAGGCGGTGCGGTCTGCCGCCAGAACGGTGTGAATGTAGTCAGCGACCAGCTCGGGGGCGATGCCCGGTGAAGATTGGGCCGTGGTGCCGCCCCCGCCGCTACAGGATACGGCGGTCACGGCGATCGCCAGCACGATGGCAATAAAGGCCACGGTGCGGGTACGGATGGTGCTCATCCATCTATCAAATAGGGTCATAGTCATTGGAATATCTCCTCTGGAATGGTGACACTTACGTGTTGTGAATTGATCGGAACCTGTTCGTTTAGCGAACTCTGGGTTTGACAACGGGAACCTATTCGCTGGGCTGATCGCCCCGGCGCTTCTCTAGGGCGCGCACTAGTGCGAAGGTTTCCATGGACTGGGTGGGGGGCTGGTCAAAATTTGCCTCCACCAGGTCGTCGTCAAAAATGCTGTTGTAGCTGTACTCCACGCCGTGGCAGTTCATGCAGACTTCTTTCACCATGCGATCGCGGGGCAGCAGGGTATAGGTATTGTTGTGGTTTACCAGGGTGACAGAGCCACTGCCGGTGGTGATCTGATGGCGGGGTAGGTGACAGGTGGCGCAGCTCACCGCGCTGCCGGAAGGTCGAGGCAGGCGGCGGTCGGCGGCAAATAGTTCTGCATGGCGGGAGTTTTCGTAATTCAGGGAATGACTATCGGCATGGCAGGTGAGACAGGCATCCACCGCCGCCTGCCTCGACCTTCCGGCAGCGCGGTGAGCTGCGCCACCTGTCACCTAC
>PYEQ01000491.1 GCA_003017785.1 filamentous cyanobacterium CCP5
CTCCTGGCAGCGGGCTGTGATGACTTCCTCTACAAACCTTTCAAAGCCGCCGACATTTTTCGCAAGCTGAGCGATCACCTGGGGGCAGCCTACGTGCTGGCTGAGACCACCAAACCTGGGGCTGAGGGGGGCTCCCTAGCCGTCCAGGCGCCCTCCCCAGACAGCTGGCAGCAGATGTCAGCGGACTGGCGGCAGGCGGTGCACCAGGCGGCGATTCAGGTAGATGCGGACTGGCTCCGGTCCCTCGTGGCCCAGATTCCCCCTGGGCAAGCCGAGCTGAAACCCTACCTGACTCACCTGATCGAGCAGTTTGATTTTGACACCCTGATTGCCCTTACCAGCAGCGCTGATGACTGATTCTCCTAGGCCCTATCGAGCCGATATTCTCGCCATTGACGACACCCCAGAGAACCTGCAGCTGTTGTCTCAGCTGCTGAGCGATCGCCAGTACAAAGTCCGCAGCGTCACCAAGGGCAAGGCGGCCCTCAGAGCGGCCCAGGCGGCCCCGCCGGATCTGGTGCTGCTGGACATCAACATGCCAGAAATGGGGGGCTACGAGGTCTGCCAGCGGCTCAAGGCCGACGATCGCACCCGCCAGATTCCCGTGATTTTTATCAGCGCCCTGGGGGAAACCCTGGACAAGGTAAAGGGGTTTCAGGTTGGGGGCGTGGACTTTGTTACCAAGCCGTTTCAGGTGGAAGAAGTCTTAGCCCGGATCGAAACCCACCTGCAAATCTGCTTTCTCCAGCGACAGCTCCAGGAGAAAAACCAGCAGCTCCAGCAGGAGATTCGCGATCGCCAGCGGGCCGAAGAAATCTTTACCAAAGCCTTTCGGGCCAGCCCCAGCCCGATTCTCATCACCACCCTCGACGAGGGCCGCTGTTTAGAGGCCAACCCCAGCTTTTTGCGCCTCAGCGGCTACGGACGGGAGGAAGTGATTGGCCACCGCCTCAGCGATCTCAACCTGTGGCTCGATGCTGACCACTTTGCCAAGGCCCTGAAGGAACTGCAGCAGGCGGAGGTGTTGCACAATCGGGAGTTTGAGCTGCACACCAAAGCGGGCCAGCGGCGCACCGTCCTGCTGTCCGTCGAGCTGATTGAGCTCCAGGGCCATCGCTGCGCCCTCACCATCGCCAACGACATCACCCAGCGCCAGCGGCTGGAGAGTGAGTTTATCTCCCTGGTCAGCCACGAACTCAAAACCCCCATGCACGCGCTGATTGGGGCGCTGGATTTGCTCAGTACCGGCCAGCTAGGCTGCTTCACCGACCAGGGACAGCAGATGATTGCTGTGGCCATCAACAACGCTGAGCGGCTGGTGCGGCTGGTTAACGACGTGCTCGATCTCGAGCGAATGAAGTCCGGCACCCTCACCCTCCACCCCAGAGATTGCCATTTGCCCGACCTGTTTGACCAGGCCCGATCCGTCATGCAGGCAATGGCTGCCACCGCCCAGGTGGAGCTGGTAGTGGAGCCAGTTGAGGTGAACCTCAGGGTGGATGGCGATCGCCTCCAGCAGCTCCTCACCAACCTACTGAGCAACGCCATCAAGTTTTCTGCCCCCGGTGGCAGCGTCTGGTTAACGGCAGAGTTAGTCTCGCCAGCCGATTCCCCATCGGGACAGCCCGGTACCGCTGTGCACATCATGGTGAGCGATCGGGGCCGGGGAATTCCCGCCGACATGCTGGATGTGATCTTCAACCGATTTCAACAGGTCGATGCCTCCGATGCCCGCAACCAAGGCGGCACCGGCCTGGGCCTCTCCATCTGTCGTCAGATTGTCCAGCAGCACCAGGGCCGGATCTGGGCCGAGAGCGAACTGGGAGAGGGCAGCCGGTTTCACGTTGTTTTACCGATCGTGTTACCGATCGCAGTCGTACCAGCCCCAGGAGATTCCAGCCCATGAGTCGGTGCATCTTAATCGTCGATGACGAAGCGGACATTCAAGACATCACCAAGCTGGGCCTAGAAATGAGCGCTGGCTGGACGGTGCTGATCGCCAGCTCTGGGGCAGAAGCCCTGGAAGTCGCTGCCGCCCACCGTCCCGATGGGATTTTGCTCGACATGATGATGCCGCAGATGGACGGTCGGGCCACCCTCCAGCAGCTCAAGGCCAATCCCCAGACCCAGGGGATTCCGGTGATTCTGGTAACTGCTAAGGCCCAGCCCGCCAACCTCAAAGACTTTAGCGATTTACAGGTGGCGGCGGTGATTGCCAAACCCTTTCGCCCCCTGAAGCTGGCGGGGGAAATTGCTCAGGCGTTGGGCTGGTAGCTAGATGTCACTTAATGGGATGCGTCTCGATTCAGCTGGGCCAGGGTGGCGTAGACCTGATGGCTCAGGGATTCCACCAGGCCTGGCGATAGCTGGGGATGGGGATAGGTATCGGCGATTAAAAACGTCACCAAAATGGCCAGCACGAGACGATGGGGCTTGATGCTGAAAAGGATTTCCATGGCTAAACCGTCCTGGATGGGCCGCGGGGGATGATGCTCCAACCCTAGGGGGCGATCGGGAAGAAGTCGGGTAACGGGAGTCCAGTGGTTGAACAGAATTTGTTGACCCAGGATCTTCGTTCTCTACTAGGGGGCGCATTAGTCTTGTGGCCCGTTCGTTCAGAGCTACAATTGGGCCACAAGGCACGGCCTGGGGCGATCGCTACGCGGTTACTCCAACTACTATGACCTCCTGGGATCTATCGAAAATCCAATGGCAGAAATCAAGCTGGTACGCGGCGGCTGGGTGTTTACCGGCGAAGAAACCCTCACGGACGGAGCGATCGCTCTAGATGGCGATACCATCATGGCCGTAGGCGCTTGGTCAGAGCTGCAGGCTCAGCATCCGGAGGCTGAGGTCTTAGGATCTGAGCGCCACGGGGTGATGCCAGGGCTGATCAACGCTCACCACCACAGCAACGGGGTGCCCAACTCCCTCCAGGGCATCGAAGACGATTTTCTAGAGCCCTGGCTATTTTCCAACGGAGCCCTGCGATCGCAGGCGCCCACTGCTAAAACCCTGTTCAGCATTGCCGCCCTGCTCAAAAGCGGCGTCACTTCCGTGGTCGACGTGTGCACGGTGTCTGGCGCGCTGGAAGACTGCCGCAAGAACCTCGAGGCCCGGCTCCAGGCCTACGAGCAGTCCGGCATGCGGGTAGCCCTCACGCCCGGCGCCACCTACGAAAGCGTTCTGGTTCACGGGAAGGATGCAGAATTCCTGGCCAGCCTGCCCGACGCCTTGGGGCAGCGGGTGCGGAAGGTGCAGCCCGACGGCGGGTCGAGCGGGCTGGGCAGGTCGCCGGCCAGGACGATGCGCTGCTTCTCCCGCTCGCGGTCCGGGTCGGGCAGCGGCACGGCGGAGATCAGGGCCTCGGTATAGGGGTGGCGCGGATTGGCGTAGATCTCGTCGCGCGGCGCGTATTCCACCAGCCGGCCGAGATAGAGCACCAGGATCCGGTGGCAGATGTGCCGCACCACCGACAGGTCGTGGCTGATGAAGATCAGCGCCAGGCCGAAGCGGCGCTGCAGGTCCATCAGCAGGTTGATGATCTGCGACTGGATCGAGACATCGAGCGCCGACACCGGCTCGTCGCAGACGATCAGCTTCGGGTTCAGCACCATCGCCCGGGCGATGCCGATGCGCTGGCACTGGCCGCCGGAAAACTCGTGCGGATAGCGGTTGATCATCTCCGGCAGAAGGCCCACGCGCGCCATCATGCGTTTGACGCGTGCCTTGATCTCTTCCTTGCCGAGTTCCGGTTTATGGGTCACCAGCGGTTCGGCAATGATTTCGCCAATCGTCATACGCGGGTTCAGGCTGGCGAGCGGATCCTGAAAAATGATCTGCAAGTCACGGCGCAGCGGCTGCATTTCCCGGTGCGGGGCACCGACAATGTTTTTGCCAAGCCATGCAACCTGTCCACTGGATGGCGGGATTAATTGCAGGATCGCGCGGCCCAATGTGGATTTTCCACAGCCGGACTCCCCC
>PYEQ01000492.1 GCA_003017785.1 filamentous cyanobacterium CCP5
ATCCTGCACTGAGTTCTGGGTCCACTGCTGTTGGGCCAGCAGGAGTACCAGCAGGCGAGCCGTAGCCCAGCCCAGCAGGGCACCCAGGCCAATTTGCCCGATCACCTGCATCGGCAATAGCAGCACCGGGCTGACGGTGAGGCTGCCCAAGGTGAAGCCAGCGGCAGCTGTCTGGGACAGCCGGGCCAGTACCAGGCTAAACACCAGCAGCAGCAGCACGTCGGACAGGGCGCTGCCGGTCAGAATCGCATCCGGAATACCTTTTTTGACGCCCCAGCCCAGGCTTTTCAGCCGCAGCATGGCCGGGACGATCACGGCGGGGGATTCGGCCCCCAGCACGCAGCCCAGGAGCAGCCCCGTAGCCAGGTCAAACTGGAACAGCCAGATAGAGGCGATCGCCACCGCAATCGCCTCCCCGATCGCTGGTAAGAACCCCAGCCTCAGGGCCACGCTTCCCTGCTGCTGGAGCTTCTCGCGATCCAGCCCAAGGCCTGCCTTCATCAAAATCACCATCACGGCGATCGTCCGTAGGGCGTCCGCCGCCCCCAGCACCTCGGTACCCAGCAGATTGCCCCCCTCGGGGCCCAGCAAAATTCCGGCCAGGACCATGCCGACTAGGGGCGGAGCCTTCAGGCGGCGGGCAATCTGGCCGAAGAAAAACCCCACCAGCAAAATCCATAGCAGGCTGGCTAGCATCGCCCCCCTCCGAGGTCGTATTGGAGATGACATCTAGACAGCTTTAATTGGGGGGGATGGCCTGATAGCCTCATAGGGAACCTCCTTCAGCGCCAAACCTATGCATTTTCGCCACCGCTTTTTCGCTGCTCTCATCCTAGCGGCCTGCCTCTGGCTGTCGGTCACCGCCTGCGGCGAGGTCCAAACCCTGCCAGATCCGCCCGAACTGGGCCGTGAAATCCCTTCCCAGATCGAGATTGATCGAGCCCAGAGCCCTGAGGTGAGTGAACCGGAAACCACCCCCGAAAAAGCCCCTGAAGATATCCAGGCGGAACTGGAGGAGAGCGCCAAATCCACCGAACAGAGCCTGAAGGCGATCGCCGCTGAAGCCGCTAAACGGATCGAGGCCACCCAGCGAGAGGCCGCCGAAAAGCTGGAAGCCACCAAAGCCACTCCCGCCGTTTCTCCTCAGATTAAGGCCACCGCCAAAGATTCCCAGGCCGCCTTGGAAGACCTGGCCGAAGATGCCGCTGCGGGCTTGAATCAGACCGCCGCCGAGGCCGCTGAAACCTTAGAACAAACCCAGGCGGCAGCTAAGGAAAGCCTGGAGCGAGAGACCTCAGCCGCCGCCGATAAGGGCCTAGAAGCGGTAGAAACCGGAGCTGAAACGGTCAAAGATCAGGCAGAAGCCACCGCTGAAACCCTGGAGTCTACAGCTGAGTCGACCGCAGACGAGGTCGAAGCTACTACCGAATCAACCGCCGAGACGATCGCAGATCAGGCGAAAGGGGCTGCTGAAGCTGTGAAATCCACAGCTGAGCCAGTCGCCGACTAGGGTAGCCCCAGCCGCTGCCGAATCGTCGCCGCTAGCTGCTGGAGCATCACCGGCTTGCTGAAATATTCATTGGCCCCAGCGGCTAGGCAGCGATCGCGATCCCCCGCCATGGCCAGGGCAGTCAGGGCGATGATCGGCACCGCCCCTAGCTGGGGATGGCGGCGAATCCGCTGAATCGCTTCCAATCCATCCATGCCGGCCATTTGCACATCCATCAAAATCAAATCCGGGGGCTCAGCCAGGGAGAGGGCGATCGCCGCCTGGCCGTCCCGGGCGACATTGACCCGAAACCCCTTCGCCTCCAGATAGCTGGAGGTGGTTAAGATATTGGCTTCGTTGTCTTCTGTGAGCAAGATCAGCGGGGCGACGGGCGGCGGCCCCACCTCCCCATCGGCCTGGTAGCCTAAGGACTTTTGGCGGGGAGCCTGGGTGGCAGTAGCCCCTCGATAGGGGAGATCGAGGGTAAAACAGCTGCCCCTACCCTCCTGGCTAGTTACCGTCACATTGCCCCCGTGAAGGTTCATAATCTTTTTGACCAGGGACAGCCCCAGGCCGGTGCCCTCGTACTTGCGGTTCAGGGCGCTGTCCACCTGGACAAAGGCTTGGAATAGCTGACCCATGTGTTCCGGGGCAATGCCAATGCCCGTGTCGGTGATGGCAATCCGCAGCCACGGCTGAGTCCCCTGGTTGTGCTGGCTAGCCCGAATGGTCACCAGTCCCCCAGCGGGGGTGAACTTGATCGCGTTATCCAGCAGGTTGATGAGCACCTGCCGTAATCGCCGCTCGTCGGCCCAGAGGAGGGGCAAGCGAGGAATTTCCAAGCGGATGACGATCTGCTTCTTCAGGGCCTGCTGTTGCACAAACATCAAACTCGATTCACACAGGTCTGCCACTGCAATGGCCCTGCAGTCAAGCTGCACCTGTCCGGCCTCCATTCTGGCCACGTCTAGAACGTCGTTGATCAGAGCCAGCAGGTGATGGCTACTGCCCTCGATCGCCCCCAGGGTGTGCTGCTGGGAGAGGGTAACCGAACCAAACACCCCTTCCTTAAGCCCCTCGGTCATGCCCAAAATCGCGTTCAGGGGAGTACGCAGCTCATGGCTCATATTGGCCAGGAACTCATCCTTGAGGCGAGTTGCCCGCATTAGCTCAGCGTTGATCCGGTTGAGTTCGGCTTCGAACTGCTTGCGATCGGTGATGTCATGGGCAATGCCTGCAAAAATGATGTTGCCAGCAGCATCTATCTGAGGGGAGCTGCTGGAGATATGCCAGCGCCACTCGCCACTGCTGTGCTGTACCCGATATTCAATCCCCCGCTGCTTGACACCGTTCTCCACGGTGCGCTTAAGCACTTCAAAACAGCGGGGCACGTCCTCCGGATGGACAAATTGGCAGAAGGACTGGTTAATCACTGCCTCAACCGGATGGCCCAGGAATTCACTCCAGTTGGGAGATACATAGGTAAATACGCCGTCGGCGGACAGGGTGTAGATAATGTCGTTGGCATTTTCCACCAGGTTGCGGAATTTTTCTTCGCTGGCCCGGAGTTTCTGCTCGGCGGCTTTCCGCTCGGTAATGTCCTTGGCAACGCTGAGAAAGCCAATCACCTGCTGGTGGGTATCCCTGAGAGTGGTAAACGACAGGGCCACGGGCAGGCGAGTACCATCCTGGCGAACGTAGGTACATTCAAGGCTGAAGTTGCCACGGCGGGCCTGGGCTGCAAACTCACCAAAGGTCAGCCCTGGTTCTCCGCCGCCATGGAGATGGTCAAACTGGATTTGACCAACAACCGCCGCCGCCCGATAGCCCAGCATGCGCTCGGCGCCCGCGTTAAAGCTTTGAATCTGGCCCCGGAGATCGGTGGAAATAATCGCGTAGTCAGCGCAGTCGAGGATCGCTCGCTGCAGGCTGTTGATCTGCTGTAAGGATTCGGTGCGGGCAGCAACTTTGGCTTCGAGCTCCTGGTTGAGCTGCTCCAGCAAGGTAATCACCTGCTGACGCTCAAGCTCAGCCGCCGCCCGGTTAGCAAACACCCGCAGCAGGGTTTGAGCCCGGGAGGGATCGGGAATTCCTCTCTGGTTGAGCACGCATAGCGCCCCGATAGTCTCTCCCTGACTGTTTTTCAGGGCCGTCCCCAGATAGCTGTCAACTCCAATTTCTGCCAGCATCGAATCCTCAGGAAATTTCTGCTGGAGGGAGGAATCACAAAAATACTCGCCTTGCTCCAGGGCCACCGCACAGGGGGTGCCAGAGATCGGGTAGGAAAATTCCGGCTGCAGAGCTCCATCGTCCCAGATGGCGATGGCCCGTAGCTCTTCCCCATCTTTTTGGCTAATCAGGGCCTGGGAGACCTGGAGAACCTCGGCGATGTGGCGCACCAGAGCGGGGAAAAAATCCTGGCCGGTGGCGGCGGTGGCTTCGATGAGCTTATTCAGGGCGATTTCGGCCTGTTTGCGAT
>PYEQ01000493.1 GCA_003017785.1 filamentous cyanobacterium CCP5
CTCTTTGAATGGCTCTTTCTCCATCGGGCAAAGGTTGTCCTCGTTTTTCTGCGGTTTCAATCCATAATCGTTTGACCAGTTCTAATTCTTCCAGAGTTTCGGGCAAGGTTTCGCCTTGGGCCAGACATCCTTTGAGGGCAGGCACTTCGGCGACATAACCGCCTTCGTCACTGGGATAAATCACAATCGGATAATTCATCGTTATTCCTCTTCATCCGTTTGTTGGTCTGCCTGTTCAATGAGTTCAATCACTCGCTTCACATAAACCGTTTTCACTTTGTTGTTATGAACTGGAACGACAAATGTAATTTCCCCTTTGATAAAAACATGATGGCTGCCCGTAACGCGATCTAGTCCAAAGCCTTCCTGCTCTAATAGTTTGCGAATATCTGAAAAAGTCGCATTTTTGGGATTGTTCTTTAACCGCTGACGCAACTTTTCCCGCTTGGTCATAGAACAGTGCCCCAACTATTCTTTGAACTTGTAAATTTCGAACGGAAGCTGGCAGTACTCAATCTTGTAATCTTCCAAAGTTTCACTATCGAGAAACTTCATGGGAGCAAAGACCAGCCGCTTTTTGCTATTTGGCTTGGGTCTGCCTAAGTTTTCAGCTTTGTCTAAGTCGAAGGCAGTAGAGCGCAGATAATCTAAGCTGGGTTGATAAAACAGATAAACCTCATATTCATGGTTTTCGCCGATGTAGTGCCGCTTTTCATCTACCTTGGCGGGGTCAAATTCATCGCCCGTGGCGTTGTAAAACACATAGCGGGCGAGTTCTTCATAGTCAGGGAGTTTATCGCCATCCAAAATCGCTTGCATTTCGATGGGATTACCTAAATCAAAAAATGAGAAGCTGCCACCTAAGCCTTTTTGTAAAACTTTATCCTTAGATTCAGGTATACCTTTAATGACTTTTCGAACTCGGCCCATCGTGAGTGACTCAGCGTAATCTTCCATTTCAATCAAGATAAACTTTCGATTGCCTTTGTCTTCTTGATTGAGAGATAAGACCGCATGAGCAGTTACGCCCGAACCTGCAAATGAATCTAAGACTATAGCCTCTGGATCATTAGCCGTAGTCCAAATCAAAACCCTTCGAATCATATCTGGATGTTTTTCCGTAGGAAAATCTGTGAAGTCTCCTCTAGTTCGCAGATCCATCCAGGCATCACTCATGATTCGGTATGAGCGCGGTGGCACATAGTATTTGACAGAACCTTCTTCCTCGTCATATTTAATAAAGTCTAACTTCTGAGATGTGGTAGTTAAAATGTCAACATAATATTCATCAAGAGACATTTCCGAAGAGTAATTATCAAGATAATGTTCGTAATTCTTTTTCGCCTTAAAGCTCCTATCCTTACTCCACCTCCATTGTCCACTTTCTGGTTCTATACCGAAAAGCTCAAATCGCATAGTACGTCGATCTGTTCCACGCCAGAATGTATCCCATTTACCGGCTTCTACCTCGCCTAAATTATGCTGTAATTTTGGTAGACGTAGTTGTGAGTTGAGCGTATAAATTAAAATAGTTTCATGGCCTATAGCAAGAGCATCAATATTCTCAAACTGTGACTGAACATTTTTGGTGCCACGCCGAACTACAATCGAGTTTCTGTAGTTTTCCTCGCCAAAAATCTCATCCATCAACATTCGCAGATGATGAACTTCATTATCATCAATCGACACGAAAATCACACCATCATCCCGCAAAAGCTCTCGCAATAGCTTTAAGCGGGGCATCATCATACACAGCCATTTGTCATGCCGTGCCAAGTCCTCTTTATCCACAGGGCTGTTGGCCTTTAGCCATGACTGCATCATCGGTGAGTTCACATTGTCGTTATAGATCCAGCCCTCATTGCCTGTGTTGTAAGGTGGATCGATATAAATACACTTCACCTTGCCCGCATAGGTCGGCAACAACGCCTTCAGCGCTAGCAGGTTGTCACCATGAATGATGAGATTGTCTTGCAGGCTTACCTTATCAGTCAGGCTGGCATCAGGATTGGGCACCAAATGATGGTACTTCAGCGTCAGGTGGTGGTTTTGAACGTAGGATTTACCCTTGAACTGGATCGTCGCCATACACAAACACAACCGCGTCAGATTATCAGGCTACAGGTAAATCGATGGCCTTGAGTGTATTGAACGGTATTTCTTCAAGGGAAATAATCCGGTAATCAGTTAAGCTGATTCAGCCTTTTCGTTCGTTCGGCGTAGCCCTAGCGGCATCCCGTCTGAAAGGCTATACGATGGGCTAAGGGCGAACAGGATCGCTATAGGCTACATATATCAAGCTCAGCGCGGGGATCAGGAGTCTTCAACCGTAACTCAATCCACGGTCGCGCTTACGACAATCGAGATCGTCCCTACAGACCCCTCTGCAGGAACAACAGACTTCTCTGCGAGAACAACACACCTCTCTGCAGGAACGACAGACTCCTTAGATCCTAGGTTTCAAGCTTGGATCTAAGGTTTCAAGCTTGAGAAACAACTTCACAAGCTTGGATCTCAGGTTTCAAGCTTAGATCCTGGGTTTCAAGCTTGGATTATATCAAAATACCTCTCGCAGCCCCGTACAGAGACGGATACAGCTAGGTGCGTCACACGATGGGGACGCACCATCTATAAAACACCCGCTCCCTCAGCTAGCCTCAGCTCAGGTCACGCCGCAGCAGGCTAAACACCTCTCCCTGAGCGGGGGTAATCAGCATCCCCGGCTCTGGAATGGTAATCAGCTGGCTCCAGGTGGCCTGATCCGCATAGTGCAACACATGCAGGGCATGGATGGCCGACCGCACCCCCGCCGGGGAGCCAATAATCAGATGCCGCAGGCGCTCTCGTTCCGGCTGCACCGCCGGATTGGTCAGCAGCAGGGGACCCGCCGCCTCCCGGTCTGCAGGAGACGACGCCAGAAATTGTAAACAGACCATCTTGGGATTCCTTTTACTTATGGGGAAGGAACCCAAGAATCTAGCCGCCCCGGATAAAAGCGCTCAGGGCGGCACGGGTAAAATGAACCCTAGCCTCTGAGACAGCCTGGATCTGTCAAAGGGGTTAGCTGCTGGTGGGAGGGCCTAATCTCCTGCCAGCGGCGATCGACTAAATTCTTGGGAAACAAGCTGCACGCACACAGCTATCGAAATTTACTTTAATCGAGCCAGTGGCCGGACGCAAGTCAGGGTTGAACTAAACCCTAGCGGCGGCTTCCTTGAGGGGGGCCAGCAGCTCCAGGGGTACATTCAGGCCGTTGAGGCCGACGGTTTTTTCATCCCCTGGTCCGTGGTAGTCGCTGCCGCCGGTCATCAGCAGATCATGCCGCTGGCAGTATTCTTCCAGGCGGCGCACTTCGCTGGGGCTGTGGTTAGGGTGGTAGACTTCGACCCCCATTAGCCCCGCTTCCACCAGCTGGGGGAGCACCGTTTCGACAGTGCCGCCGCGAAACAGGTAAGGGTGAGCCCACACCGGCACCGCCCCGCAGTCGAGCAGTAGCTGAATGCCCTCCTGGCTCGAAAACTTTTCGTACTGAACATAGGCGGGACCGCCATCCCGCAGCCAGCGATCGAAGGCTTCTCGACTGGTAGCCACGTAGCCTGCTTTTACCAGAGCCTTGGCCACGTGGGGCCGTCCGGGGGCCATGTCTCCCCCCATGTCCGGCAGCTCGATCGGGTAGCCCAGTTCCGCTAGCCTGGCGACCATGGCCTGGGCCCGCCGCTTGCGGCCCTGAATCCGATCTTGCAGAGGGGCTTCGAGCTTCTGGCGATCCGGGTAGTAGCCGAGAATGTGCAGCGATCGCCCGTTGAATACCGTGCTTAGCTCCAGGCCCGGAACGATTTCGAGGCCGGTGTTGGCGGCGGCTGCCTGGGCGTCATCCCACCCGGCCAGGGTGTCGTGGTCGGTGATGGCCAGGGCCTGCACCCCAGCCTCTAGGGCGGCGGCGACGAGTTCGGGCGGGGTGAGGG
>PYEQ01000494.1 GCA_003017785.1 filamentous cyanobacterium CCP5
GCAACGCCTGGTTCTGCCTGGTCACTGCCGAAATTTTGGCCGGCCGCTATGGGGTGGGCTATATCACCTGGGAGTCCTACGTCACCGCCAATTATCCGCCGATTGTCATGGGCATGCTGCTGATTGGCCTGATGGGAGCCCTGAGTTCCTGGGGGGTTGGCAAGGCCACGACAGCGCTGATGCCCTGGCGGGTGATTAAAAAGCAGGGGGCGTAGTTGTTGACCAGGCTAATCCTGATGGGTGTCCAAGAACTCGATTCGGGTGAGGGACAGGGGGGAAGGGGGGAGTAGTTGGCCTGGTAAGGCACCGGCATGGCTGTCTCCTGGCAGGGTGGAGACATTCAGCCAAGGTTGGGCATAAAGCCTATTCATTTTTCCAAACTATAGAAGTCTCATTGAGAAGTCATGTTGATGCAGCAGTTGGAGCAGAAACAACGTATCAAAGGCGCTGTCCAAATCGAGGGTCTCTCGGTTACCTTTAGCCGCAAGGGCCATGTCAACCATGTGCTCGATCAGATCAACCTGGGGATTCAACCGGGAGAATTTGTCTGCTTGCTTGGACCCTCCGGCTGTGGCAAATCCACCCTGCTAAACGTGGTGGCCGGATTTATCAAACCATCGGAAGGCTATGTGCTGGTGGATCAGCAGCCGGTGATGCGTCCCGGAGCCGATCGCGGCTTTGTGTTTCAGCAATATTCCCTGCTGCCCTGGAAAACGGCCTTTCAAAACGTGGAACTGGGGCTGAAAATTCGCGGCATGGGCAAGGCGGAACGCACCGAACTGGTGAATGACTACCTCAACCGGGTGGGACTCTACCGCTATCGCAACAACTATCCCCATCAGCTCTCTGGGGGGATGCAGCAGCGGGCCAGCATCATTCGGGCTCTGGTGAATTCGCCATCGGTGCTGTTGATGGATGAGCCCTTCGCGGCCCTCGACGCCCAGACCCGCCACATGATGCAGGAACTGCTGCTGAGCATCTGGGACGACCTGAAAACCACCGTGATTTTCGTCACCCACGACATCGAAGAGGCGATTTTCTTAGGCGATCGCATCTGCATCATGGGGGTACAGCCGGGCCACATCAAGGCCGAAATTCCGATTGATTTACCCCGGCCACGCCACTTAGACGATACTCTTTCCCCTGAGTTCATTAGCCTGCACCGTCAGGTGTTTGAATGTATCCGCGAGGAAACCATGAAAAGTATGGCCATGGCCTAGGGGCGTCCTAGCTGGCTTTGTTGATTAACGTCAGTTTGGGTTAACAAAATTGGGGCGTACTTTCCCCTGCACTGGAGGGGTTTTCACAGGACGGGGTGGGTTCTTGTCCGGGTTTGACCCTCCTCTAACCCCTCCCAAGAGGGGAAATTGTCTTGAGAACGATCAGCCCGATTAAATCAAGGGCTTATCCCGAACTCAGGTTGATTAGCCTCTGCTGATCCGGTTGATCTGGGTAAGCCGGAACGATGAGGGCAGAACTTCAACCGACAGCAGCTAGCCCGGGAAATTTACAGAGACGCCACGGCTTTTTCTAGAAATTCTGACTGTACCCAGCGGTTCAGGTTGATCTGGCCTAGATGTTCGTGACCGACGATTTCGCTGAGCTGAGTGACATGCTGGTTGAGCCAGTCGGAGCGAATCTGAGTTTCTGGGAAAAAGACCCCCTCTCCGTAGCTGCTTTCTCCTGTTAACAGGGTCTTTGAAACGATCTCGGCCTCCAGATTTACCCACTGGCCGACCAGATCGGCGGCGGCAGCGGTGGTTGCGTACCAGTACTGGGCGGCCAGCAGGGCCTTGAGATAGGCGACGACGATTTCCGGATGTTGGTCGGCAATGTCTGCCCGCACCACGACGCCGTGGAAGGTCGGCAGTCCGTCAACGCTGCGCTCTAGCAGGCGGCGGCACTGGCCCTTGTGCTTGGCGATTTCGTGGAAGGGGGCGAAGTAGGCGTAGCCGTCTACCTGGCTGGCGCTATTCACCAGCCGTCCCGGATGGAGGTTGTCGATGGAGGTGAGCCGGACCTGATCCAGCAGATTTTTCTGATGCAGCGATCGCATCACCATGCTGTGGGCGGCGGAGCTAAAGGGTACGGCAATCAAGCGATCGCGGAGGTCTTCGATGCAGCTGAGCTGGGATGTGTGGGGCACGATGATGTCGTTACCGGCTCCATCTGGATTGCTGGCTACAAAACTAATCAGCCGGGTTTTGGCCGTATCTGCCGCCTGGTTAGCGCTGAGCAGCAGCGGATAGTCTCCCAATATGCCAATGTCGAGCTGCTTCGATTCTAGCCCGGCCACGATCGGGGCCCCAGAGCTATAGTCCCACCACTGCACCTGATACTGGGTGCCGCTGTAACGGCCCGTTTGGGGTAGAAAATGCTCCAGCAGGCCGAGACGCTGGATGATCAACCCGGCGGTCGCCGTTTGAATGGTGCGGTTTTGGGTGCCGATGGTAATCGTCAAGGTGTCTGAAGCGCTACCACCCCCGGTGCGAATCAGGAAATTAGGCGCCTGGAAACGGGCTACCCGGGGCGTTGTCGGCGCAGCCATCGGTCTGGAGGTCGGGGCTTTACCAGGATGGGCCCAGGAGCGTCGATGCTCTCCTAGCAGGGTAATGAAATCCTGGATTGGCTCTAGGGCCTGCCGCCCCCGGAAGCTAGCCCGGTTAAGGCTGTGGAGCGATCGCTCCAGTCGTTTCGACAGGATCAAAAACAGCGGCGTGCCCAGGGCGAATTCTTCTAGGGGAATGGTCTGAAGCAGACCGGACTGGCGCTCAATTTGAAACTCAAAATCAGAGACAAAGCCCAGATAGTGACCCTGCAAAATATAGGTGCGCACCAGGCTGGGGGAATCAACGGTTTCGATGTGGGCAAAGTCTGATAGGCGCAACCCCACTTCCCGTAGCCGCTTCTCAAAAATAATCCGACTAGGGGTACCGTCCGGGAGCAGCACCCAGGGCTGGTGAAGCAATTCCTTTAGACTCAACCACTGGTGCTGGGCGAGCTGATGACTACTCGAGGTGACCAGCGAATACTGCACGGTATCCACCACCGTCTCACTCACCTCATCAAATTCAGAGAAGCTGAGGTCAGAAATGCCAATGTCAGCCTCACCGTTCTTGATCGCTCGGTAAAGCTTTTCTGCTGTCTCAACCCGCAGGCATTTGGTCTGTACGGAGGGATATTTTTGGCGATATTCAAACAAAATTGACGGCAGCCAGTGATCGGCAATTTCGTTCATGCAGCCGATCTTAAAGGCGCTAAACTTTCCCTGCTTGATGTCTTCAATTTCAGCAATTAGGAGGGCTTCTAGATCAACTAGATGGGCCCCCTCCTCTAGCAGATATTGACCTACCCGAGTTAGCTCAATTCGTCGCCCCAAACGATTAAATAAAGGGGTATTCAGGCTGGATTCTAGAGATTTAATTTTGGCGCTTACCGCAGGCTGGGTGAGATTGAGAGCGTCTGCAGCCTCCGTGAAGCTTAAGCAGCGAGCAACTTCGAGAAAAACCTTGAGCTGATAGATTTCCACGGCGTTCTCCTGGTCAGACTGCCTGATTTTGAGATATTACCATTGATTCATCGGCTGCTTTTTCCCCAGTCAGGCATCGATAAATCCTATCAGAGGTCGGTGTCAGCCTGATTTTTCGTCGAGAAGGCGGAAGTTTTGGCTGGCCACAAAAACAACTAAAACGATCTATCGATAATTTTTATGAGTCTATAAAAGCCCTTGATGGCTAAACCGTATTCATCGTTACAAACGCCATTGATGCCTCTGATTGACTTCCTCTATGATGCTCCTAAAGGCAAGCATAAACATTGTTTTGAAGATTGCCTTCAACTTCTTTTCTCTATCTGAATTAAGTTTCACTGCCGTATACGCTGAGGGAGCTGTCTCTTATACACATCT
>PYEQ01000495.1 GCA_003017785.1 filamentous cyanobacterium CCP5
AGATGTGTATAAGAGACAGCGCCTCACCTTACCCAATCAACGGCACAATAGATCCATCTCTGCACAAGGACTGGACATGGCATTCCTTGATCAGCTCAAAGACCGGCTGACAGATTTAGTGGGTCGCTATCGCGATCGCGCCGACTTTCTAGCCATTCGCTTAGAACAGTCCGAAGGGACGGATATCATGCTGCGGGGCGGCAAGGTAGAAACCCTCAGCGAAGGCATTTCCATTGGGGGCCAGGTGCGAGTGTGCCATCGGGGCGGCTGGGGGTTTGCCAGCTTTAACCGACTGGACGACCTGAGCGATCGCATCGAAACCGCGATCACCGCTGCCCGCCTGGTGGGGGACGATGAAACCCTGCTGGCCCCGGTCAATCCTGTGCACATTACCTGTGCCCTACCCCTCACCGGCACCGACCCCCGCCAGGTGTCTCTGTCTCGTAAAAAAGCACTGTGCGATCGCTACGCCGACCTGCTGCGGAGCGTGGACGACCGCATTACCACCACCTCCGTGCGCTACGGAGACATCAGCCAGCGGGTCGTGCTGGCTACCTCCGAAGGCACTCTGATTGATCAGAGCTGGTCGGATCTGGAAATGCGCTTTGCCGCCACCGCCCGCAACGGCGAAACCGTCCAGACCGGACGGGAAACCATCGGCTCTCGAAAAGCCTATGAAGATCTGGAGAACCTGGATGCCCAGGTGATGGGAGCTGCCCAGCGGGCTGTCGCCGCTCTAGATCTGCCCGCCGTCAAGGGCAACACCTACACCGTTGTCATCGACCCGATTCTCACCGGGCTGTTCGTCCACGAAGCCTTCGGTCACCTCTCCGAGGCCGACATGAGCTATGAAAACCCCGACCTGCTAGAGGCCATGAGCCTAGGGCGGCGCTTTGGCCCGGAAGGGCTGCACATTCTGGATGGAGCCGCGCCAGAAGGCCACCGGGGCAGCTACTTCTACGACGATGAAGGCACCCCCGCCACCACCACCCCGCTTATCCAGGACGGGGTGCTCGTAGGCCGACTGCACTCGCGGGAAACGGCAGGTCGCCTCGGCGAAGCCCCCACCGGCAACGCCCGCTGCCTCAACTACCACTATCCGCCTCTGGTGCGGATGACCAACACCTGGATCGAGCGGGGGAAAACCCCGGCTCAAGATTTGATTGCTGGCATTTCCGATGGGGTCTACGCCCGCAACTGGTTAGGCGGCATGACCAACGGCGAAATGTTCACCTTCACCGCCGGAGAAGCCTGGATGATTCGCAACGGTGAACTGGCCGAACCCGTGCGGGATGTCACTCTTTCTGGCAACGTGTTTCGCACTCTGACAGACATCGAAGCAATCGGGAACGACTTCTACTGGGACGAATCCGGCGGCTGCGGCAAGGGCGGTCAGAACGGTTTGCCCGTCGGCTGCGGCGGCCCCAGCCTGCGGATTCGCAACGTGGTCGTCGGTGGCGAAGCAGCAGAATAATTTTTAGCTACCTCTCTGGGCATCTCTATGGCGACTATTCTCAACCTAGAACCCCTCACCCAGAGTCTCAGCCGAGAACAGTTTCGGCACCTGTGTCAGAGTAATCCAAACCTGCAATTAGAGCGATCGCCCCAGGGGAAGCTAGTCATCGTGAGTCCGGTCGGCGGAGAAAGCGGCAACCAGGAAGCTACCCTGATCACCAAAGTCGGTATTTGGAATGAGCAAACTCAGCTAGGCTATGTGTTTAGCTCATCGACTATATTCAGCCTGCCAGATGGAGGCGATCGCTCTCCAGATGTGGCTTGGGTCGCTAAATCCCGCTGGGAAGCCCTCAGACCAGAAGAACGAGAAGCGTTTCCGCCGATTTGCCCAGACTTTTTGATTGAGCTACGTTCTCGCAGCGATCGCTTGCCACCTCTGCAAGCCAAGATGCAGGAGTATCTCGACAGCGGCCTGCGACTAGGCTGGCTTATCGATCCACAGAACCAGCAGGTGGAAGTTTACCGCCCTGAATTGGACACGGTGATTTTGGCGCTACCTGCTACGCTATCTGGCGATGACATCTTGCCTGGATTCCAGCTTGCGCTTTCTTAAATATGGGCACAAAGAAAGGCGGTCAGGTAATCTCTCCGCCCCTGTTTTGGTGCTTCGATTTTTCAGGGCATGGCATTGCCGGTGCCCCTACGGTTTATCTGATTTGAATCAGGGTTCGCGAGCTCGGATCGCTATCTCTTTTGGCCCTGACCCGTCACGAAAATCGTTTCTCCAACCCTCTGGGTAGCTATTCGATCTCAGAAATCGTCTTGGCCATGACAAAGTCACTATCCGTCAGACCGCCCGCGTCGTGGCTGGTGAGGCTGATGGTGACTTTGTTGTAGGAAACGGCGATATCCGGGTGGTGACCGGCAGATTCGGCGGGTTCTACCAGCTTGTTGACAAAGGCGATCGCCTCTACAAACCCGTCAAACGTCTTGGTTGTCTCAATCGCCTGACCAGACCGACTCCAGTCGGACAGCTGACTGAGCTGGCTTTGGATCTCACTGTCGCTCAAAACAGATGCCATGATGAATTCTCCGATTGTCTGCAACGCCTGTCGAATTTTTCTTAAGGCACGCCTGTAGCCTATCAGGTTCTAGATTGAATCGGGGACGGCGGTTTACCCTTTAATCAGGATTATTCAGTCAGGCTTCGACTCCGCTCAGCCTACGCGGAGCCGAGTCGTGGGCTGAGCATAGTCGAAGCTACGCCCCAAAAAAGACTATCCGCCCCTATCCAGGGAAGGAAGTCCTTCGTGGATAGGGGCGGTCTAGTTGGATCTCAGGTTGAACCTGACTGCCGGGAGGAACCCTAGCTAGCCAGCCTCTTAACAGCACTTCCGAAGAAGCACAACTGGCTTTTAGAGAACAGCCCCGGCGCACAGCCGGCTTACGTCAACCTGGAGACCCACGCGTTTACTACTTTCTTGCATGGGCATCACCTCCTTATATACCTGAACAATCTTTTGTAACGGCAGCTGGTCTTGGCCAGCGCTGAAGTTAATGTAGCACAGGTATTCTAGCCGTGGGGGAATTCTGGATCCCGAACCCCGCAAAAAAGCAAAACTTCGAGGGAGGATGGAGACACCTCTAGAAATACACGCTTTTAGAATTCCCTATGCTGCCCCCCGCCGTTGTCCTCGACCCCCTGCTTAAACTGTGGCTCCAAGAAGATATTGGCCGCGGCGATCGCACCACCAGCGGCCTTGCGGCGGCCAGCTTACCCGGCAAAGCTCTCTGGAAAGCCAAAGCCCCCGGTGTGATTGCAGGCTTACCCGTGGCCCAGCGGGTATTTCAGCTACTCGATAGCCAAAGCGAGTTTGTCCCTCTGGTGGCCGAAGGAGACGTCTGTGAGCCAGGGCAGGAAATCGCCCGCATCACCGGCTCCCTATCCACCCTGCTGATGGGAGAACGGGTCGCCCTGAATCTGGCGATGCGCCTCAGCGGCATCGCCACCCTTACCCGCCAGTTCGTCGAGGCGATCGCCGATTTGCCTGTCCAGCTCGTAGATACCCGCAAGACCACGCCGGGACTGAGAATTCTTGAAAAGCACGCGGTTCTCGTCGGCGGTGCCCGCAACCACCGCATGGGCCTCGACGACGGGGTGATGATCAAAGACAACCACATCGCCGCCGCCGGGGGCATCGGGGCCGCGATCGCCCAGATTCGTCAGGCCATGCCCTATCCCCTCACCGTCGAGGTGGAAACCGAGACTCTGGAGCAGGTACAGGCCGCGATCCATCACGGTGCCGACATCATCATGCTCGACAACATGCTGCCCAAGACCATGGCCGAAGCGGTGCAGCGCATCCACACCCAGGCCCCCCATGTGAAGATCGAAGCCTCCGGCAACATCACCCTGCAAACCATTCGCCCCGTCGCCGAATCCGGCGTAGACTACATCTCC
>PYEQ01000496.1 GCA_003017785.1 filamentous cyanobacterium CCP5
GGTCTGAGGCATCGCAGTCTCCCAAGCATGTCAGCATCTTAGGTGAGCAGAATAAAAAGCACCGTGATGCTTTCATCAGACCTTTGTGATCTACCAGAGGAATGATTTGTGAGCGCCGTCACATCCTCGCCTCCTGACTCCCGCCTCCTGACAAAAGAGTGAGGACAGCGAGTCATGATTACTCAAAAATTTTCGGCTAGAGCTTCAACGCAGCGTTCGCAAATCGTCGGATGTTCGGCTGACTTGCCCACTTGGGTTGAGTAGTTCCAACAGCGATCGCACTTTTCACCGTCAGCATCCACCACCCCGACCCCCAGAGGATCGGCTTCGCTACGGTATTTCGCAACCATCAACCGGTCAGGCGCATCCAGCACCTCCACCTGGGACACCAGAAACAGATATCGCAGCTCGTCCACATGCAGACTGCCGGGAGCCGTACTGTCAGATGGATTCATAGCGTTCAAGGTTTGGCGCAGGTCAGTATCGGCGACATACAGCAGCACCTTAGCCTCCAGGGAAGACCCGATCGCCTTCTCAGAACGGGCCTGTTCCAGCACCCGGTTCACGTCCTGGCGCACCGCCCGCAGCTGACTCCATTTCTCGGCTAGGTGGGGCTGCCGCCAGGTAGCCTCCAATGTCACCCAGCCCGCTTCAAATACCGACTGGGTGGGGGCCGCATAGGGAAGGTTTTGCCAGATGTCTTCCGCCATGTGGGAAAGCACCGGGGCGATCGCCTTGGCCAGATTCTCAATTACCACCGCTAGCACCGTCTGGCAGCTACGGCGACGGGGAGAGTTAGCATCGCTGATATACAGCCGGTCCTTGGCTGCATCCAGGTAGAAGTTAGACAGATCCACCGCACAGAAATTCTGCACCGTCTGGAAGAACCGGAAAAACTGATAGGTATTGAAGGCATCGGTGACTTCGTCGAAGACCTCGGTGGTGCGGTGCAGCATGTAGCGATCCAGTTCTGGCAGCTCCCCATAGGACACCGCATCCTTGGTCGGGTCAAAATCATCCAGGTTGCCCAGCAAAAACCGCGCCGTGTTGCGGATCTTGCGGTAAACGTCCGCCATCTGCTTGAGGATGGTTTTGCCTAAGGGGACGTCAGAGGAATAATCCACCGACGAAACCCACAGCCGCATCACGTCGGCTCCATAGGCCGGATCCTGCTTTTGGTTTTTGCCCCCTTCAATCACCACCCGGGGATCGACCACGTTCCCTAGTGACTTACTCATCTTGCGGCCCTGCTCGTCTAGGGTAAAGCCGTGGGTGAGCACCTGCTTATAGGGAGCATGGCCGTTCACCGCGACGCTGGTCAGCAGGCTGGACTGAAACCAGCCCCGGTGCTGGTCAGAGCCTTCTAAGTACATTTCCACCGGATAGCTCATGCCCTCCCGGTGCTGGGCCACCGCCGCCCAGGAAGACCCAGAGTCAAACCACACATCCATGGTGTCCATGCCCTTGCGGTAGGTGCGGCCATTGTTGCGGTAGGCTTCCGGCAGCAGCTCCTCGACCGGCAGCTCCCACCAGGCGTCAGACCCCTTGACCGCAAATAGCTGCTGAATATAGTTGAGGGTGTCTTCGTTAATTAGCGGCTCATTGGTGGCTTCGTCGTAGAACACCGGAATCGGCACGCCCCAGGTGCGCTGGCGAGAAATGCACCAGTCGGAGCGATCGCTGACCATGGGCGTGATTCGATTTTCCCCCTGGGCCGGGATCCATTTCACCTCGCGAATGGCTCGGAGCGCTTCATCCCGGAAGCCCTCGACGGAAGCAAACCACTGCTCCGTTGCCCGGAAAATGGTGGGTTGTTTGGTGCGCCAATCGTAGGGATACTTATGGGCGTAGGGCTCGTGTTTGAGCAGTGACCCGGCTTTCTCCAGGGCCGCAATAACTGCCGGATTGGCGTCCTGGAGCACGTTCAGCCCGGCAAAGGGCCCCGCTTCTGCCGTCATGTCGCCCCGCTCATCCACCGGGCATAGCACTGGCAAACCATAGCGCTGGCCCACCTGAAAGTCCTCCTGACCATGGCCAGGGGCGGTGTGCACCAGGCCAGTCCCCGACTCGGTAGTGATATAGTCACCACCGATAATCACGGGGCTGGTGTCGCCCCGCTTGTCGGTAGGCAGCTGATCCTGAAGGGGATGGCGGTATTTACAGCCTTCTAAATCGGCACCCTTGATCTCGGCTTTGAGGGTCAGGTCGCTACCGAGGACAGTGCTGAGGCGATCGCGCAGATCCTTAGCAATCAGCAGATACTTGAACGGCTTGCCCGCCGCCACTTCCACCACGGCATAAGCCAGTTCGGGATTGACCGCCACCGCCATATTGGCCGGAATCGTCCAGGGAGTGGTAGTCCAGATGGCGACTCCGAGGTCGGCCAGGTAAGGGGCCAGAGCAGCTTCTGCTGTCGCCGCTGCCTTGACCATTGGAAAAGCGGCATAAATGCTCGGCGACTGGTGGCCTTCGGGATACTCCAGTTCGGCCTCAGCCAAAGCCGTTTGGGAAGTTGGGCTCCAGTGAACCGACTTTAAGCCTCGATAGATGTAGCCCTTCAGAAACATCTGCCCAAACACCCCGATTTGCGCTGCTTCGTACTCGGGATTCAGGGTCAAATAGGGGTCGTCCCAATCTCCCCAGACGCCATAGCGCTTAAAGCTTTCCCGGTGTTCATCTACTGTTTTGAGAGCATGGGCTCTGGCTTTATAGCGCAGCTTAATCGGCGTCAGCTTGGCCCGAGCTTCTGAGTCCATATTTTGTAGAACCTTCAGCTCAATCGGCAAACCATGACAGTCCCAACCAGGCACGTAGCGGACTTTGCGCCCTTGGAGAATTTGATACTTATTGATGATGTCTTTGAGAATTTTGTTGAGGGCATGACCAATGTGCAATGAGGCGTTGGCGTAGGGGGGACCATCATGCAGCACGAAGGGCTCGCCAGGATTGGTATCAGCCAGCTTCTCATAGAACTTATGGTCCTGCCAAAACTTCTGAATTTCGGGTTCCCGCTTGGCGGCATTAGCCCGCATCTCAAAGGTGGTTTTGGGAAGCAGAACGGTTTCCTTGTAGCTCTTAGTATCTGTCACGGTCTGACGAAGATGGTGGGCAAAGGGGTAAGGTAGCAAGCGGCGGCCAAAGCTGGCGCACATTATCTCTCCAGGTTAGGCCAGGTTGGACTGGATTAACACGGGTCAACCGATGAGTTTGAGGCGGCCAGGCGATTCTATCCCGGATCGTCCCTAGGGATGAAGTTTCCTTCCAAAGGTCCATAGCCGCCCGCTTCAACTCCGTTGGATGGATGTGGCTATTGTGAAGCAGGAACAACAGGTTTTGCGAACTATCCTGCTCGTAGTTCTGCCCCAATGAATAGTTAATGGCAGAATCGCTGTCTCCATCTATGGTGCTAGATCTGGTTCCTCCACCCACCGCTGTTCCCCCATCACCGGCTAATGAAAGCAGCTCGTCTCGATGGGCAGCAGCACAGACTGCGACGACTGTGGCAGTGGCTACCTCCGAGACATCTCCCCAGCCAAGCTTTAGCGATCGCCGCCAGCCCGATCGTCTGCAAAGTTCTCAACCGACTCCTGAACTGACTGGATTGCTTCGGCTAGGCAGTCAAGGAACGACGGTGCGCTGGTTGCAAACTCAACTGCGATCGCGGGGATTCTCCCTGGAAGTTGATGGTCAGTTCGGACCCAATACGCAAACAGCCCTGATTCAATTTCAAAGTCAAGCTGATCTATCTCCAGATGGCATCGTTGGCCCTGACACCTGGTATCAGCTGCAATCATCTCAACATCAGAGTCAACTGCCTCGGCCGTTTCCTCGGCCAGATTTTCCACCATCGCCACTGCCTGTCTTCTCCCTCCACCCCCTGTCATCCCCGGCCGCTACCGATGCATCCCCACAGTTAATCTGGCTAGCCCTGATTTCTCTGTTGGCGATTG
>PYEQ01000497.1 GCA_003017785.1 filamentous cyanobacterium CCP5
TTCTAAGTCACAGGGTGCAAACGGGGAGTCGGTAGCCGGTTGGGGCCGATCTGTGAGGGTGAGGGGCACGGGTTGCTCTGCTGGCAGAGCCAGGGCATCTCCCTTGAGATTCAGAGCCAGCCCGGTAGAGATGACGAGGGCATCACTGTCAGGGGCGATCGCCACCTCCAGCCCGTAGACGACTCCGGCCCCCGCCGCCTGCCCCAGGTAGCGGGTCAGCTTCAGAAACGCTTCCTGTTCATCTCGCAAATCCGTGGCCGTCAGAATCCGCCCATTGAAAAAGTTGGGGTATTGAATCGCATCACTAAATACGGACTTTAGAAACTGGCTCATCATTCTTCTCCCCAGCGCAGTTCAGCCATCACCAAAAACAGGTTGGTTTGCACCGAGATTTGAGGTGCGAGGTAGACCACCAGATAATCCGCTGGTTCATCTAGATTGGGCTTCAACGGAAGCGGCTCACTAACGCTCAGATGGGGTGCCCTGTCATCCTGCACGAAGTTCATTTGTAGGTTTTCGCGCTGGAAAAAGTCGCTGCTATTGATGGGAAATAGCTGGGTCTGGGGCGGTTCTGGGCCATCTGGGCGGCTGCCTGGGACCTCGTCAAAAGGCGCATCTTCGATGGTGGGACCGATCGCCCTGACCCACCGCCACATCACCATCCAGGTCACCTCGTCGATGGTCGCAGCCCCATACAGCCGCAGAAAGAAGGTTGGCGTCCGTCGCGTATCGCTGGGCCGCAAGGTGCTAAAGGTGACTAATCCCTGCTGCTGAAAATGGACGGTTGGATAGCCGTTGGCAATCCGTAAATTAGCCCCAACGGTGGGTAGCCGCTGTTCTTGGCCACTGACAGACATGGGCAGCATGTCCGTTGGTCGAATAATGATCTGATTTAGGCCAGCCCCGGGAGGCCCCTGAGGCCCCCTAGGTCCTTGAGGTCCTTGTGCTCCCGCTGAGCCTTGGAGGCCTTGAGAACCAGCGGGGCCTTGAGGTCCCTGAGCACCGGCTGGCCCCGCTGGTCCAGGTACGCCCTGAGGGCCGGCTGGTCCCGCTGGACCTGGAGGTCCGGCTTCACCGCGAGGGCCACGGCTGCCGCCGCCGAGGAGCAGTTCTTGCAGGAGTCGGGTGTGAAGCAGATAGGGGCGCTGCTGGTTGACCACCTCGATGGTTTCTGAGTCTACGCTATCCCCATCAAGGCCAAACTCCACTGAGGCCAGCAGCAGGCAGCAGTCGTCTTGATCTTCGGCTTCGCCAATGCCGGGTCGGGTCTGGGTCACCCAGTAGCGAAACAGATCCCGCAGAATCCGCCGGGATTCACCCTCTGGCAGAACAAAAGTTTCCGAATCGGGAATATTCGTCGGGTCGTCAACGGCGGCTCGCAACCGTTCTACCAGGGTGGCGATCGCCCCATCACTGTCATCTCCACTGGGGTCAACCTCTACCCGCGCCAGCAGGGCTCCCAGCGATCGCACATAGTCTTCTTCCGCCTGGTCAGGGGGCTCTACCAGCAGCTTCAGCTCAAAGTCATCACGAATCCGGGTGTACTGAATCACCCCTTCCTCGCCGGAGTCCGTGCGGCAGGGATTGCCCAGAATCGGCTGGGGTTCCGTCAGACAGGGGCGATAGCAGAGAACGACATAGACATTGAACCGCTCTGGGTCTTCACTCTCCCCCTCGACTTCGCTCGGGGCAGGCCCTTCCATCCCCTCGCCGTTGGGCCCTGAGCGGAGTCGAAGGGCCTCCAGCCGCCCTTCTTCCTGCAGCCAAAGATCGAGGCGGGCACATTGCAGGGCTTCGATGCAGATTTCGCGACCCACAGGGTCAACGGCCAGACCGGGAAACACTTGAATTTCCACAGCGGCATCTGCGATTTCTAGGGCCACTTCCAGCCCCCAGACGGTGCCGTAGCCGTGAAGGCTGCGGTTGTGGCGACGGGACTTGTGGAGAAAGTAGGCCTGCTCCTGCTGGAAGTCTTTGACCCCCAGCACCTGCCCCAGGACGTAGTTGAGGCGCTCCTTGGGATTCAAGGACTTGAGGTCGTTGCAGAGTTCAAATGATTGGGGCATGGTCGAGTCCTCCAAAATCCTCGCTATTGGGCTAATACCGTGCGGGTGGTCAGTGAATAGGGGAAGGCGGCCCCCAAAACCCCTTCGGCCAGAGCGGTCTGGCCCAGCTGGAAGGTGTCGAAGCGGCCGCCGCGACCGAGCACCGTGTCGATGCCCAGGCGCACCTCGCCCACCCGGAACAAGGCCCAGTACTGGCGAATGGAAGAGGCGGTGTGGGCCGGTTTTTGCAGATCCACGATGCGCTCCACCAGCCCCCGGGTGCGCTGATCGACGGTGGTGGGCAGCAGCACCAGAAACCGATGGGCGCGGGCCTCGGCGTCGGCTTCGATGTCGCCGGTAGCAGTCAGCTCCAGATCGGTGGGGTCGCCAGCGGCAACGCCCGGTCGGGTGCGGGTCAGAAACTGCTCCACGACGCGCACCGTATTGCAGAGGGTGCCAGCGTCATCCCGGAAGATGGCTGGCCCCAGTTCGGGGTGGACCGTCAGCAGCACCGCCTGCAAAATCCCTACGGTTGTTCCCCGCCGCCGACAAAAATAGGCCGCCTGTGCCAGCAGCAGTCGCCGCTGATAGGGAGTCCAGGTGGGGTCGAGGGCCAGCCCCAGCCAGCCAGCCAGCCAGTCGAGGTCGATGTCAGCGGCGGTGCGCGGGTCGAGCAGCACCTGGGCCTGGGCGATCGCCCCCTCTAAAGTCGTGAACAGCCCCTCCGGATTCGCCAGGAACCGGTCCAGGAAGCTAGCGGAGACGCGATCGCGCTGGTAAAGCGGCGGCAGGTATTTCTGCAGATAGGAAAATCGGGGGTAGTGCACCCGCAAAGCTCGAATCAGCGGGGTGTTGCGACCATTGCCCCGGAGGGTCAGCCGGATCTGGATATAGCGCCCCTGCACCTGCTGGAACAGCAGCTCCCAGGTGCCGGTGTGGGGCTGTCGCCGTTCGGCCTCGCTCCAGAGGTAGGAGTAGGGGACTTCGTTCTGCGATCGCCGGTACAGGGTGGGCTGAATCTGCCAGGGTTGTTGGCCCACGTTGCTTTCCACATCAGCAGCGCGGGCCTCCACCTGAATGGCCGCATCGGGGGGCAGGCAGGCATCGACGCAGAGGCGGTGCCAGAGACAGCCGGGGTCACGACCGTCCATCACTGGCAGAGTGATGTCGGCGAAAGGCTCGAACCGCCGCTGGGGTAGGGCTCGCAGGGGCAGCCAGCGCTGGTTTTGCCGGTAGTAGGCCAGGCCCACCGCCGCAATCAGGGCGGTTTCGGAGAGGCTGCGCAGGGGATAATACTGGCGCTCAATACGAACCTGGGGACCGCTGGTTTCCAGGGTGATGCGCAGGCTATAGGCCTGATTCCCGGCTTCATCCACCAGGTACAGCCGTCCGTCGCCGGTTGCAGTCGGCACGTACACCAGGTCGTAGCCACGAATCTGCTGCAGGTCCAGGTCGTCCACGCCCACATCCACCAGATTGGCAGTGTTGAGTTCGAGGGAGGCGATCGCTGCCCCGTCCTGGTAAAACTGCAGCCACGAGGGACTGTCCCCAGCTGTCCCCACCAGGGCCCAGAAGTCCCCAGAATTGACCGGGGCCAGGGCGATCGTGTGCTCGGCCAACTCTATGGCTTCCTGCACCTCCAGGCTGGCTGAGCGTCGGGGTTCCCCATCCTTAGGCTGGAACAGCAGCGGATTTCCCGGCGTTTCAGTCTGGGGCTGCGGCTGGAAGCCACGGTTTAGCCGCCAGGCTTGGCTATTGACGCGATCGAGCACCAGCAGGCCGCCATCGGGGAGAGATTCCAGGTCAAAGGGCACGGTGTCTTCCGGCAGGGGCACCCGAATAAAGCCGCCATCCAGGGAGTAGAGGTCAAACACCAGCAGACTACCGGTGGTGACCGAGCC